>JAFGCA010000822.1 GCA_016932895.1 Sedimentisphaerales bacterium
GGGGGAGGGATATATCTGGACGGTTCGGGCGGAGATCGAGCTGATCGCGGCGCATCTGAAGATGACGCCGGGCGAGCTGCGAGAGAAGTACCTGCGCCGGGTGGGCTTGCGGACCACGATCATCGAGCACACCGTCACAAAGGACTGCATATTCCTCCGCAGGATCGGCGATACGAAGCTGTGTGCGATCTACCCGGTGCGGCCGAACCAGTGCCGGACCTGGCCCTTCTGGTCGGACAATCTGACCAGCCCGAACGCCTGGAACGAGGCGGCCCGCCGATGTCCCGGCATCAACCGGGGCCGGCACTACAGCTTCGAGGACATCGAGAGGATACGAAAGAGCAGGAGATGGTGGGAGAAGCCGACAGAGACCGCCTCATCGCAGAAGTAGAGGCGGTGTACGAGTGGATCGACGCCCAGGTGCGTCAGCACGCCGAACGGGCCGGACACTGCAACGCCTGCGGCGCGTGCTGCGATTTCGCGGCGTACGATCATCGTCTGTTCGTTACGCCGCCCGAACTGATCTACCTGGCGGCCAAACTGAACGCGAAAGAGCTGAAACAAATGAGCGCCGGCCGATGTCCGTACCAGAAAGACAAGAACTGCACGGTGCACAAACATCGCTTTGCGAGCTGCAGGATCTTCTGCTGCAACGGCGAGGCCGCTTTCCAAAACGAATTGAGCGAGGTCGCCCTGAAGAAGCTCAAGGCGATTTGCGAACGATTCCGGATCCCGTATCGCTACCGCGAGCTGGGCAGCGCTCTGCGCGGCTTCAATAGCGATACTTGTCAATCGGCTGAGGCACCTTGTCCTGCGGATCGCGAAGGTTGATGTACTTGGCGCCGGCGCTGAGCGAGCCGTACTCTTCGTAGTAGGTGTAGATCTTGGCCAGCTTCTGCTCGTCCTTGGCTTCGAGATACGTGGCCCAGTCCCCGATCTCGGCACCCCAGATGATCTGCGTGCCGTCTTTGGTGTAGAGAACGATGTGGGATTCGCGCGGGCGTTTCCGGCCCTTGTAGTTGCTGACGTCGATGCTGGCGATGTGTTCGAGCAACGGGCTGTCCGGCGTAATCTTGGTGTCCATGGTTTGGAGCAGGATAATCAGCGCCACGGCCGCCGCCAGGTCGTCGCGGTCGAATACCTGCCCCGGAGAAGGGGTCAGCCCCATCGCCAGTCCTTTGACCTCGACAATCGGCAGGTGCGCCATGGGCATGTGATCCAGCACGACAAGCTCGGCATCTACATAGAACCGGGACGAACCCCGGTCGATCAGGGCCACCGGCTTGCGCCAGCGGGCCTTGACCCGCACCGCATCGTGCGTTAGCAGGACTCCGATGTCATCCAGCCAGGCCATGGGATCGAGGTTGCGCGCCACCACCTCGGCGGTCTCTTCGCGAAGCGGAAAGTGCGCCCCGCCGGCCATGGCCATGACCCGGGCCTTCAGATCCCAGTTGACCCAACGCGGCACGTCCACCAGAATCAGCGATCCCTCTTTGGCCGCGGTCTCCGAGGTAACGTAGCCCTCGGCAAAACGAAGAAACACTCCGGTCGCGGCCAACAGACAGACGACGGCCGTCACTTTGGCGATAGCGACCCAGTTCCAGCCGGGCCCGGTCCGCCGCTTGCTCTTGCCGCCGCGCCACGACAAGATCCGTTCCTTAATCCCGATCTTCTTTTTTCTTCTGGCCACTGTCCGCTTCAACTCCAAGAACCACGTAACGATCGCCAGGACTCCAGGACACCGGCCCTGACGCGATCTGTCTGTTTGCTCTGCTACTTCACCTCGCTGCTCTGCCCGGCGCCGGCGGTGCGCACGATCTGAGCGCACAACTGCCCCATGGAGCAGCCCGTCTTGGCCGCAGCCTTCGGCAACAGCGAATGCGTCGTGAACCCCGGAATCGTGTTCACCTCCAACGCATATGCGTCGCCTTGCCCGGTCAGGATAAAATCGACCCGGGCGAAATGGCGGCATCCCAGCGCGTCGAAACACGCCAGGGCGGCCTCGGCCACGCGTCGCCGAACCTCGGCATCGTCCACCGTATCGAAAAGGTACTCCGTTTGCTCATCGAGGTACTTGGCGTGGTAATCGTAGAAACCGGTACTGCTTCGAATCTCGATGATGGGCAAGGTGGTTCGACCGACAACGCCGACGGTGATTTCCTGCCCGCTGATGAAGGCCTCGATCATGCCATCACCGAATTCCTCGCCTACCGCCCGGGCCGCCGCAATCGCATCGGCGCGACTATCCACTACGTATACCCCCACGCTGCTGCCCTGCCGAACCGGCTTGACCACGAACCGTTCGCCCAGATCCTTCAGTCGTCCCTCCAGCGCCCGCACATCCTGCCCCCGGCGAAACTCCACCGACGGCGCGACCGCCACACCGGCCCGCTCAAAGAGCCGCTTGCTCGCGACCTTGTCGAAGGCCAGACGACTGGCCTCGGGACCGCTGCCCGTATAGACGCGCCGTCGGTCTTCGAGGATCTGCTGGAGCTGCCCGTCCTCGCCGAACTCGCCGTGCAGAGCCAGGAAAAAGACATCGACGTCCGGGGCCTCCAGCACGCCCAGGTCCTCGGGGCCGACGTCCGAGGTCATCACGTCGAACCCGCCGGCCGCGAGGGCCTCGGCGACACACCGGCCGCTCTCCATACTGACCTCACGCTCCCGCCCGACACCTCCTCGTAAGACGGCTACCCTCATCGGCACCTCAACTCCCGACGCAGTCGGTTCCTTGATTTGTTCGATCGACTCCCTGCTCATTCACATTCTGTTCCCACAGCCCGCAGTGGCAGGACCATTCATTTCCAGATTTCCAGCTCGCTCTCCAGCTCCACGTCGAACTGCTCGCGGACCCTCTGCCTGATCGTATCGATGAGCTGCATCACATCGCGGCTCTTGCAGCCCTCGGCGGCGACAATGAAATTCGCGTGTTTCTCACTGACCATCGCACCGCCGACCTGGAGACCTTTCAGGCCCGCACGGTCGATGAGGGCTCCGGCCGAGGCGCCCGGGGGGTTCTTGAATACGCACCCGCAGCTTCGCGTATTCAGCGGCTGGTTGTTTTTCTTGTAAATCCAGCTTTCCTTGACGGTCCGCATAATCCGCTCCGGGTCGGCCTCGGCAAGCGTAAGCCGCGCGTTCAAAATGAACCGGGCCCGGATATTGACCGAACGGTAGCCAAAGTTCAACTCGGGCCGGTTCTTCTCGAACACGTTGCCCTGGACGTCCATCAACGTCACCGACTCCACCACCGAGCCGATGTCGCCGAAATTGCCGCCGGCGTTCATCTTGACCGCGCCGCCAATGGAGCCGGGAATCCCCGTCAAAGGTTCGATGCCGGAAAGTCCTTTCTCGACACAATCGAGCACGAGCTTGCTGAGCTCGGCGCCGGCCCACGCGGTGATTCGCTCTGCGTCAAATTCGGTCCGGCCGAATTCCTCTCCTTCCAGCTTGATCACCGCCCCGCGCACCCCTTCATCGCTCACCAGCAGGTTCGAGCCGAAGCCCAGCACGTACATCCGAACGTGGTTTTCGTTACAGCGCCGCAGGACTTCCTTGAGCTCTTTGGCGGTCCGCGGGCGCAGAAAATAGTCCGCCGGCCCGCCTAACCGGTACCACGTATGCGGCGCCAGCGGATGATCCCGTTCAATGATCGCTTCTAAGCCGCTGAATAAACTCATCTGCCACCTTCCACACGTCGCCGGCTCCCATTGTCACCACCACGTCGCCGGCGCGGGCATGCTGCTCGAGATAATCACAAATCGCCCCAAAACACCCGATGTATTCGGTATCGGTCCCCCGTTCCCGGATGCGCTCGGCCAGGATTTCGCCGTTGACCTGCTTGCGGCTGGCCTCCGAATCGCGCACGAAGTAGATCTCCGGGATAATCGCCTTGTCGGCCCGGACAAAGCTGGCGGCAAACTCATCCAGGAAAAAACGCGTGCGGCTGTACTGGTGCGCCTGATACACGCACCACAGTCGCTGCGGCTTGTATCTCTGCCGAATCGCCTCCAGGCTGGCCCGGATCTCCGTGGGATGATGGGCGTAGTCGTCGAGGATGGTAATGCCCCGGAATCGGCCCTTGAGCATCAGGCGGCGGTCCACACCGGTGAAACCGTCGAGCACTCCCAGGATTTGCTCAGGCTCGACACCGATACTGACGGCCATAGCGACCACGGCCAGCGCGTTGCGGATATTGTGCCAGCCCGGCAGAGAAATTCGCGCCGGCCCCAGGAGCAGACCGTCCCGAAAGACGTCGAAACGATACAACCCGAGGTGTTGCCGCACGTTTCGCGCCGAGAAATTGCAGGTCGCATCGAGCCCGAACGTCAGAGAGGCCCGCTCGTCGCCCAGACGCTCCAGGACCCTGCGAACGTTGGGATCGTCGCCATTGGCCACGATGAGCCCTTCCGGCTTGCTGGCCAGAGCGAACTGATAGAATGCCTCGACGATATCGGCTTCGTCCTTGTAGCAGTCCAGATGATCGCATTCGATGTTCAGGATGCAGGCGAGACGGGACTTGAAGTTCTGAAAGCTCCGGTCGTACTCGCAGGCCTCGGCAACAAAGAATTCGCTGCGGCCGCTGCCGGAGGAAGCGCCCAACTGGGAGATATCGGCCCCCACCACGAAGTTCACGTCCACGCCGGCACGTTTCAGGCAGTAGGCCAGCCACCCGCTGGTCGTGCTCTTGCCGTGCGTGCCGCTGACGGCGATCCCCTCGAAGTGGCTCAGCAGCTCGCCGAGGAACTGGGCGTACTTGTAGAGGCGGCAGCCCTGCTGCCGGGCCGCCTGCAACTCGGGATTGTCCTCCTTGACCGCCGCCGATACGACCACGACCTCCGCGTTGGCCGGCACGTTTCCGACGCTGTGACCAAGATGAATCTCGGCCCCCATCCGGTTCAAACGGGAGGTCGCCGCACTGGCGTTCTGGTCCGAGCCGGTCACCACGGCCTTCTTCTCAATGAGCATCCGGGCCAGCCCGCTCATCCCGACGCCGCCGGCGCCGATGAAGTGGAACCTCTTGCCGACGACGCTCGGTCGGCTCACGAGATCCACCACGTCATAGCGATGGGTCGCCTTAACTTTGCCTGGATGGCTCTGAATCCCCGGCCGGCTCATTGCGTCCTTTCTCTAAATAGTCTTCCTTAACAAAACATCGGCTCAGTGTAGCAAAAAGCCCCAACCAAAAAAAGCCAAAACGCTCGGTGCCGGCCCAAAATAGACCGGGCGAAGGCGTACATGCCGCACGACCGGGGCGTACCGACAGAGGCGCCACCGCGGGGACGGGCCGGGAAACCACAAAAGAGGAAAGGCTGCGAACCCTCTCAGGGAGAATCCACAGCCCCTTTAGTTGTCGCGGCTGCGATGATGTCTCCGGGCCCCTGCCTTTCGGCGCCCGGGTTCACGACACCACGGAACTGACCGTTGCCGACTGCATCGCGGGGAACCAGGGGAAATTTCCTCCGTCCTCCTTCGGTCCGTCCTCCGTGTCAGGCGACGCCGGCAAAGACAAATCGCCCGTTGACGACGACACCTGGATGGTAGCAGAAACGCCTGTGACAGTCAAGGGAAAACCGCCGCACCCGAGGGCCGGTCATGCCGCTGTCCGCCCTCCTCCGCGTTACCCCCGGGAGGCCTTCGAGCGGCGCGTGACCGTCTTGACCTTGCTTTCTTTCTTGTGGTTCTGCAGGAGCTTCATGGCCTTCTTGACATCAGAGACCTTCAAGACACCGGTGGTGCGGCCTCCCTTGGCCCCCGCCGTGCAATAGGCGTACGAGATATTGATGTGCCCCTTGGCCAGCTTCTCGGCCACCGTAGCCAGCGCCCCCGATTTGTTGGCCAGGTTCACGCACAGCACGTCCGTCTCGTTGTAGGGCATATTCAGGCCGTCCAGCACGTCTCGGGCGTGCTGCGGCTCCTCGAAAACCACCCGCATCACACCATGCTCGGCGGAATCCATCATGGTAATGGCCGTGATGTTCACCTTGGCGGCGGCAAACTCGGTCAGAACCCGGGCCAGCACGCCTGGTTTGTTGACCATAAAGACCGAAAACTGCGGTGCAACGTACATTCTTTCGCCTTTCCAACATCGCTTGCGCCGAAAGTCAACTGCTGCCAAACGGTAACCGTACGTGCTCGCTGATCCAGCCGTCCGGCGGCCACCACTGTATTATCGCGCAGAAAACCGGATCATTCAACCTTTATGTTACGCCCGTCGGACGCTCGCGTTCGCCGCTCTTGGAACGGATACGCCCGTCCATAAAAGAGCGCTCGGGGCCCAAAAAAACCCGTTTTGCCCCCCTCCGCGTGCCCACGGCACATCCGGGTCTGCCGTTACCGGGACGCCCGCAAGTGCCTCCAATAGACACTCCGCCCAATCTTTACCCGGCATATTTCTTATAGACCCCAGCATTTTTCTGGTTGATCAAACCTTGACATCGGTCGCACCGAAAGGTATACTACGTATAATTACTTACATAATGTTGCAAAATACAGCCCCTGGGTAGTCTCGCTTCCTCTCCCTCCGTTTGCTCAGGGGCTATTTTTTTGCCCACGCTGCCACGCCGGTGCCCTTGCGATAAAAACCCCCAGAAGCACGGAGAATAAGGTTGACCAGCACTGTAGATGAGGCATATAATATCCTGTGAACGGATATGCATGCTTGCCTCGAAAGCAAGGTGCAGGGGAGGAGCGTTTCATCCGAGGATCGGAGGCGCGTGGGCGAGTTGTGCGGAATCGACCCGGCAGAAGCGGAAAGCGAATCCGGCCGGCAAGAGATCGCGAGAGAACGCTGTGTGTGGAATCCAAACAGCCTTTTGTGAGCGGAAACATCCCGGGCGCCCGTTCTTCGTTCGCGAAGAGCCCAAGTGCCCCCGCAGCCACAGGTAGCATCAACGACAGGAGGACAAGATCAATGAAGGCTTCCGCGCGTGCATTTCCAGGTGAGACATCCAACCCGACGAGCGACTCCCGGGCGAGGCGGCGCGTTTTCGTGCCGCGCGCCCGCGTCCTTTTGGTCTGTGCGCTGCTTCAATGCGGGGTTTTGCGTGTCCCGGCGGCATTCGCCGACGGGCCGTTGGATCTCAGCGCCCCCGGCGCGCACGATGCGTACGTAGAGCGCTTGCGCGCCGAGAGCCAGGCGCGCAAGGCCGAAGCGGTCGCCTGGGCGTTGCAGCACGGCATGCCGATCCGCCAGGAGGACGGACAGCGCGTGCGCGAGATCATGGCCGTCTGTGACGGCCGGCCCCTGTACTACGTAACAAACAACGTCGAGGCCGCCGTCTCCATCGGCGCCGACCGCATCAGGGACCTGTCGCCCTGGGACCTGGATGGAGAAGGATTCATCGTCGGTATCTGGGACGGCGCGTCGGTCTCCGCCGACCACCCGGAGTTTCTGGACGCCCAGGGTCTCTCTCGCGTCACGGCCCGGGAGGCCGCCGAAATCGCCGCCCATGCCACCCACGTAGCCGGCACCATCGCCGCCCGGGGAGTTGACCCGGCGGCCAAAGGCATGGCCCCCCGCGCCCGAATCGAGTCGTACAACTGGGACGACGACACCGCCAAGATGTCCTGGTGGGCCGCCGACGCACCGGGCCAGACGGACAAGATCTACGTATCCAACCACTCCTACGGCTTTCTCGCCGGCTGGGTGTACTCCGAAAGCGAAGAGTACCCCGAGTACAACGGCTGGTACTGGTACAATCCCGTCTGGGACGGTCCCATGTCACGCGAAGAGTGGTTTGGACTGTACCATGAGGTCTCGCGCCAATGGGATGACGTGGCGTACCACCACCCCTACTACCTGGCCTTCACGTCGGCGGGAAACGACCGTAGCGACAATCCCGAACCGGGCGACCCCGTCTTCTACTGGACCTGGTCCGGGTGGTCGTCCACGACGTACGACCCGAGCACCTGCCCGCCTGGCGATGGCGAGGCCCGCGGCGGCTACGGCACGGTTTCCGGGTCGGGGGTTGCGAAAAACGTCATGACCGTCGGCGCCGTGGACGACGCGATTCTGGACGGCACACGCGGCCTGTCGAGGGCCGCGATGACGGACTTTAGCTCCTGGGGACCGACCCTCGACGGACGCATCAAGCCCGATATCGTCGCCACCGGCGTGGACGTGTATTCGTCCTGCTATGACGAAGAGGAGGGCACCAACACCTACGAATCCCGCGAAGGCACGAGTATGGCCTGTCCCACCGCCACCGGAGCGGCCGTCCTGCTGGTGCAGTACTACGACCGCCTCTTCCCCGGCGATTCCATGCGCGCCAGCACGCTCAAGGGCCTGATCATCCACACCGCCGACGACCTGGGCCGGCCCGGACCCGACTACCAGTTCGGCTGGGGGCTCATGAACGCCACCGCCGCCGCCGAGCTCCTCCAGGACCATCACTACGCCCCCGAAGGCAAGCTCCTGATCGAGGGCAAGCTCGACGAAAGCGACCCGGTCGATGAATACTACGCGTTCGTTAGCGACGACGCGCCGATTCGCGTGACACTGTGCTGGACCGACCCGCCCGGCGACGACGAGGACAGTTATGACCATGCTGCCGTCTCGCGGCTGAAAAACGACCTGGACCTCCGCGTCATCGGTCCGGACGGATCGACGTACCGCCCGTACGCTCTCGACCCGTTCATTCCTGCCAAGATCGCTGCCGTCGGCGACAACCGGCGCGACAACGTCGAGCAGATCTACATCCCCAAACCGCCCGAGCCCGGAATGTACACCATCCGCATCACCCACAAGGCGCAACTGACCCACGAGGAACAACACTACTCCCTGATCTCAAGCGAACCGCTGTTCGATCACCACCCCCCGACAGCCGAGGACACCAGGATCTACACGACGTCAGATGCGGCTGTGACCATTGCCTTGAGCGCAACCGACAACGGGCTTCCCGATCCTCCCGGCAGACTTACGTATATCATCACTGCCTTGCCCGGTCATGGCACTCTGGAATACCCGAACGGCGTTGCGATCAGCGAAACAGGCCCTCTGGCCAACTATGCCGGCGAGGTCGTTTACCTGCCCGACGATGACTTCGACGGCGATGACCACTTCACTTTCTGCGCCGATGACGGGGGAGCCGGCCCAACCGACGGGATCTCGAACGCGGCCACTGTAACCGTTGCGGTACGCGATGGAACCACGGTCGAGTACCAGGTCAGTGCAAGTGGAGATGATACGCATTCTCAGGCTGCAAGCGAATACGCGTCACCCATCAGCACACACCTGTTTTTGGGGCGGGCAAGCAGCGGCATGCGGTTCACAGATATGGAGATACCACACGGTAGCGAGATCATCCGTGCACACCTGAAAATCTGCCTGGAACCAACCGTTGTCGAATACCCCATAGCAGGCCTGCTCTGCGCTGAGGCAATCGGGAATGCCGAGAGTTTTTCCGGTTCTGGGAGGAGACCATATAAGTTGAGGAAGACCAATCGAAAAGTCGCCTGGAACTGGCAAGCAGGAACAGATCTGACGACCGACATCGTCAGTGATGGCCCGGTTGACGGCGCTTGGCGCAGCAGCCCCGACGTTCGTGAAGTTGTTCAGGAGATCATCGATCGACCGGACTGGTCCGCAGGCAACGCCATGGCCATCCTCTATTTGGGCGACATGGGCAACGAGCAACATATGCGATTCTACTCCTTTGACATGTATCGGGGATACGCGGCCAAACTCGAAATCGCTTTCGCGCCGCCGGTCGGAGACCGACCCGTTCCCACTGCGCCGGCATCATCGGTATTGGGCGATCGCCCGCCTTCGGCCGACGATATGATGGTGTTTATACGTCCCAAGCGGGCCGCTACGTTCGAGCTTGTCGCCACCGACGACGGGCAGCCCGATCCACCGGGCAAGCTCACCTACACGGTGGCCTCGCTACCGCAGCACGGGCAGTTGAACAGTCGCGGCCAGTTCCTCACCGAGCCGACCACCCTGGCCAACTTCGGTAGCCAGTTGACGTACTTCCCCGACCAGGACTTTGTGGGACGGGACACCTTTACCTTCTACGCCGACGACGGGGGCAGCGCCCCTGACGGCGGAGCCTCCGGCACCGTCACGGTCACGCTGATGGTCATGAATACGGGAAGCTGTGAACTCGAGATCGAGACATCGGCGGACGATGCCTGTATCGGCAATTCCGGAAGGAATCAAAACAGCCAGAGCAATCCTCTTTACGTCGGATTGCATACGAGCGTGCTGCGCTTTGCGAGAGTGAACATTCCGCCGGAGAGCGAGATTCTCGAAGCGCGTCTCCAGATCAGCGCAGCGACGCCCGAGATCAAGTGCCCCATCGACGGCATCCTGCACGGCGAAGCCGCCGGAGACGCCGCCAATTTCCTCGCGGCAAACGGCAATATCCTGGAGCGACCCCGGACCCGCGCCGCCGTGCCCTGGGCGTGGGGGCCCGAAGACAGCGTGCCGCTGCATACGTATTGCAGCAGCCCGAATCTCACCGAGATCGTGCAGGAGATCGTCGATCGGCCCGACTGGGAGGAGGGCAACGCCCTGGTCCTGATCTATTCGAGCCGGGTCTACCACGGCCAGGAACTGGAATTCGCCTCGCGCGAAAGCCTGGGCCAGAGGCAGGCCCGCTTGAACATCACCTACGCCCTCGACACGGGCCGGGCGCCGGTCTCTCCGCCTGAAGTGAGCCAGCAGGCGCCCGTCGCCCGCAGCGCGACGGTTGCGACCCTGTGGAACAGCCCGGCGACCATCGTCCTGAACGCCTCCGACGACCACCTGCCCGACCCGCCCGGCGGGCTTACCTACGCCCTTCTCTCGCTGCCCGCCCACGGTGAGCTGACCAAAGCCGACGGCCAACCCGTGGGCCTGTACGAGCTGATCGGCGCCGACGACAACGAGCTTCTCTATCGACCCCTACCCACGTTCATGGGGCAGGACCAGTTCATGTTCCACGCCCTCGACGGTATCGAGAGTCTCTCGGGGCGGATGTCCAACCCGGCCACCATCACCCTGGAGGTCCCGAGCACGGTGACGCGCGAATTCCAGGTCCTCGCCGACGAGGACGATGCCTACGCCTCGGACTCCGATCAAACGACCCTTTCCGAGTTCCTGCGCGTCGGCCGGCACAGCAGCGGGATGCGCTTTAGAAACGTCGACATCCCACCCGGCAGCGAGATTCTCAGCGCCTCCCTGAAGGTCTCTGTCGGCAGCGGCAATCTCGCAGGCCCCGTCGCCGGCGCCGTACAGGCCGAAGCGGCCCTCTATCCCCCCGACTTCACCGAGGCGAACCCGGGCCTGTACGACCGCCTGGTGACCGATGCCTTCGTGCCCTGGACGTGGCAGGCGCAGACTTTCGCGCCCAAGGGCTGGTACGCCAGCGACGACCTCGGCGCCGTCGTGCAGGAGATCGTGGACCAGCCCGGCTGGCTGCCCGGCAACCCCATCGCTATCCTCTACTCGGGCGACACCCAGAACAGCCGGGACATCGAGTTCTTCGGCTGCGCCCACCCCAACTTCGACCGCGCCGCCAAAATCCAAATCACCTTCGATCCCAAAGGCGTCTCGGCCCTCGACTTCGCGCAGAGCCCGCCGATCGCCGAGAACATCACGGCCGAAACACCGTTCAACACGCCCGTGACGATCGCGCTGGCCGCCACCGACGACGGCCTGCCCGACCCGCCCGGCAAGCTCAGCTATGCCATCGCGTCCCTGCCGGACCATGGCACGCTGGAGCACCCCGACGGGACGGCGATTACGGGGTCCGGTGCCCTGCCGGCCTATAAGAACGAAGTGGTCTATTGGCCCGACCCCGACTTCGGTGGCCAGGACAACTTCACATTCCACGCCGACGACGGCGGAACCGCACCGCCCGGCGGAGCGTCAAACACAGCTACAGTAACAATAACGGTACGTCCCGCCCCAGCCAACACGATGACAGCCGAATACCAGGTTATTTCCGGCCCGGCTGACGCACATGCTCGTCCTCAAACCGCGTTCAACAAGTTGTTTGAAGAACTCCTGTATGTCGGCTGGTACAGCAGCGGGATGCGGTTTGAGAATATCGACATTCCCCGGGGAAGCAACATCTTGAATGCGCATTTGAAGATATGTCTGAGGCAGAGGCCTTTCGAACACGACGTCGACGGATTTCTCTGCGCCGAAGCCACCGGAAACGCCATTGGCTTCTCAGGAACCAATCGCAACATCTGTCATCTGCCAAGGACGGAGGCAACGGTCTCCTGGAGCTGGACGGTTCAGGATTACTTAAACCAATATTGGGAAGCGTACATACACAATAATAAGGAGTTCATATGGTCCTGGTGCAGCAGCCCCGACATTCGGTCAGTCGTCCAGGAAATCATCGACCGGCCGGATTGGGTCACCGGCAACGCCATCGCGATCATCTACGCAAGCAGTGATTACCAGGAACAGAATCTCGCGTTCGGATCGCGCGACCACGCCGTATTTCCAGAACACGCACCAAAGCTTGAGGTTACGTATGCGTATTGATGGGCCGTGAGCGGGCGGGGGCGGTTTTGCTGTCCCGGTGCGGCTTACTGGCTCAGGGCGGCGTCGGCGTCGGGGTAGAAGGTGAAGATCTTGTTGAGGTTGGTGATTCTGAAGACGCGCTCCAATTGGGCGCTGAGACCACTGACGACTACCTTTCCGGCGTCCGCCTGGAGATACGCCCGCGCTTCCAGCAGCAGACCCAGGACCTGGGA
>JAFGCA010000823.1 GCA_016932895.1 Sedimentisphaerales bacterium
GTCGCTGAGCTCGCAGGCCCGCTGGAGCCCGCGGACGAAGCGTCCCTGGTCGTTGAAGAAAACAAAGTAGGTCTTGATCTGGTTCTTGTTGGGATAGGGCAGCGCATCCCGGGTGGCGCCTTCTTTGCCGTCTGGGGGCAGGAGGTTGCCCCAGATATTGGCGACGCCGCCGGCCATGGTGGAATGCCAGAGGCCGCGACGGGTCTCTTCGGCGGTATAGTCTTTGGCGCGGCCTTCGTTGCGGATGCGGAAGCGATCTTCGGAGAAAGACGGTTTGTCCGGCCGCTTCTCGATGGTCTCGACGTACTTGGCGTAATCGGGGCGGTGCTGCTCGTAGCCCGAGTAGTCCAGCGCCTCGGAAAGCTGTTCCAGCGTGTTCTGGCTGGCGCGCGCCCCGAGCAGATGACGCCAGCCGAAGTGGTCGTGCATGTAGTCGTGCCATTGGGTGAGTTGCTCGCCGTCGACCCATTCCCAGAGGTCGAAGCCGTAGCCCATGGTCCAGCCCGGGACCGGACCGAGGCGGGCGGCGATGTAGCGCTGAAGCCGCCGGTCCACGAGGCCGTTGATGCCGCCGTCCAGATCGCGGGGCGTCAGATGCCGTTGATGATCGCCCCAGACCCAGATGTGGACCAGGCCGCCGGCGGCGTACACCTTGGCGATCAGCATCTCCAGGGCCTCGAACGTGCGCGGATCGGGCCGGGTCATGCCGGGATCGATCCGGTTGCTGCCGGCTTCGATGTCGAACCAGGAGGCGGCGATGCTGGGGACGTGAAAGCCGGTGAAGCCGTGCTCGATGAGGAACTCGCGGATGTCCGCATCGACCATATCGGGCCGGCCGGAGAACTGGTGCGGCATCTTGTACATCGCCAGTTGCGGGACGAAGACCTGCTGCGTGCCTTGCCAGGCCCAGTGGTGTCCGTCCAGCGCCGTGACGAAGCCGCGCGCGTTGGGGTCCGGATTGGGGCCGATGAGCGCGACGCCCGTCTTGCCGTTGAGGTCGGGGTCGGTACTGGCGGTTTCGAACGTCCACTCGCCTACCCGGCTGCCGGCGAAGCGGAACTTCCACGTCTTGGCCCCGTCGTAGAAGGTCTCGGTGACGTGCTGCTGCCCAGTGGCGGTATGCGTAAAGGTCACCGTGGCGCGCACGTCGAACGGGTCCCCTCGATACGCCCGCTTGGTCAGAGACCATTCCAGGCAGGGTGCCCATTGGGTCCCTTCGACGGTGCCACCGTATGACGAGCCGGCAACGGTCGGCAAAAGGATCAAAGCCAGCGCCAGAGTTGCCCCATGTTTCTGTGTTGTCCCCGTCTCGGGACGCGTTCTGCAATTCATGATGAGTACCTCCAAAGCGTGTCGTATCTCGACGGCCCCATTCTAAGGAATCCCCGCATCTCCTGTCCAAGACTTTCGCCGCATTGGCGTTTCGCGGTGCCCGTGCGATCTTTCGGGCGTCATTGTCTTGGACTCTGGACAGCTACGGGTGGCAGCGTCAAGGCCGCAGGCCTTGGCGATGGTTCAACACTCGGGGCTCGTAAAGTGCCCCACGCAGCAGACACATCCACCATCGCCAAGCTCCCGCTTGACGCTGCCACCCGCATGTCAGGATATTTCACAGACACCGTTTTGCGTGTGTGCAGGTTCTGCATCCCGGGCTGTTTGACACGCAACGGGCGAGACACGGATCCCTGGTCCGGGCCCGGTGTCAGTATGTCCCTTTGCGGAATTGCGAGGCGGTTTCGCGCGAAGGGAGCTGTCGCTCACCGGGCCGGAGGAGTCAACAACAGATCCTCGATTACCCCGGCCAGTTCCTTCGGGGGCATTTGGTGACCCAGATAAGCGTGTTTGGAGGAGACGCCGGGGATCCATCGATTGCTTCCGTCGGCCTGGCTCACGCATTTCCCGTTCGAGACGGCCGTGAAATAAGGGGACAGGCCCCGCACCGCATACAACACGGCGATGAGATCCCAACTGGACCTTTCGGAGACCTTGTACCCGGCAAAAAAGTTTCGATAGAACGCCCGAACCGGATTGTCCTTCGGTCCGCGGGCATCCAGCCGAGAGCCGGTCATCACCTCTTTGCCCAGGCCCGTGAACATGATGTTGCCGGGCCAGTCGCGGATGACTTTGTGCGCGGCCGCTTTGTCCATGGTGAAATTATATTCGCCCTCTTTCTTAGGCGAGTTCGGCCACCTGCCGCCCATGGAGACCAGCTCTTTGACCTTGGCCTCAATCAGCTCTTTTCCGGGAAGGGCGCTGTATCGGTCCGGCTTGCTGTCGAGCAAGTCGGCCATGTTCGTAAGCCAGCCCACGACCACGATAGTCACGCTGTGGTCGGGCTGGGCGGCCAGAATCCTGCGGTAAAGGGCAACGGCATCCGGAGTTTCGTTACTGTCGGCCACGTCGTGGGGGAACTCGCCGACACTCTGGTGGTACCATTCTTCCGGATCGGGCCCGGTCCTCGAGCAGCCGATGGGCATGTCCTTTCGGCCGTAATAGGTGTTGATGGCATCCAGGGCGGGGGCGCACCAGCGATTCCGATTGGCGCTCATCGTCGCCAAAATCCTGGCTTCGCCCCGGTCGGCCATGATGTGAAGTATCGCCAGGGCCCCGGCGTCATCGACGTCCGTGCCAATATCGGTGTCGAAGATGATGGGAACGGCCCGCGCGGAACCCACGGGTTCGGCGCTGCGACAGCCGGCAGGCAATGCGGCAGCCAATCCAACTGTGAAGACTCTTGCAACCAACCACCAGTACGCGGGTCGAATCGTCATCATGCGGACTCCTTACTGAACTTCTGCAAAATGGAGATTAGGTTTACTTTAGGCAGGGAAAATCTCCTTCGTAGTTTTTCCTCCCGACAACGTAAGTGTTTTTTTGTATTGGTTCTTAAGTTCTGTCCTCAGGGAAATCACACCAACGATTTCCTTGAAGAGTATAAGCCTAATCGCCATTTTGCAAAACTCCTCTCCTTAGTCGGTGGCCCATCTGACCGGCCACTCCTTGCTCCATCTATGTCATATTCCCGACATTTCCCATTTTCACGGCTTGAAAGAAATTCTCTCGTGACGTCACGAGTGACGAACCGTCAGCAGGATACCATCAAATCCTCCTTTGAGCCAGTTGACTTGCTCTGATTGTCTTATCCAGGGAGGATAAACCGGGCGTAACCTTTGCTGCTGCCGCACGTAGAAGGATAGGACAGGGCGGTATCTGCTGTCCGGCGTGCCGTTGGCAGTGTGGGTCTGCGCCCCGTGCCTTCGACAACGGAGGCACGGCGATCCATGGCTTCCCTACGCCAACGCGGGTTTTCGGGAAAAAAGCCCGGTTTTCGGGGAGCTGTGCCGCAATGAATGCTGGCACTGTGCGTCTGTTTCTTTAGAATGCCGGTGCGCTGTGATTTTTTGCCCGCCACGGGCCGGGCGGGTTTGTCTCGGAAAGGTCGGATTGTGAGAAGACTTGGCATCGTTATCATCGTCGCCGTTATCATCATGGTTCTCGCTTCGCCGGTTGCCTACATGGCCGCCAAACGGGCGGCCGCGGCCCGCCGGCCCATCATCGTGCGGGTGGAGGCGGTCCACACGGGCGAGCTGGTCGAGTTCGTCAGCGCCCCGGGCGAGATCGAGCCCAAGACCAATGTCGAGATCAGCGCCAAGACCGTGGCCCGCATCGTCGAGCTGCCCTATGAGGAGGGGGATCGCGTCACCAAAGGCGATCCGACGCACAACCCGCCGATTCGGCCTTCCGTGCTGGTTCGTCTGGACTCGAAGGATCTCGAAAGCCATCTCCTCTCGGCCCAGGCCCACCGGGCCGCCCAGGCGGCGCAGATCGAGGTGGAGAAGGCCCGCATCGCCGGGCAGAAGGCCAGCCTCGTCGGCACCGCCGCCTCGCTCGAGCAGGCCCGAACCGATTTGGAGCGTCAGAAACAGCTTCTCGAAACGCGAGACGTCAGCCAGGCGGCGTTCGACCAGGCCCAGCTCGCGCTGGACGACCTGCACGCGCGGCACAAGGCGGCCCAGCACGCCCTCGCGGCGGCCGAACTGAATCTGAAGGTCCTCCAGCACAACCTGGAAGCCGCCGACGCCAGTATCGCTCAGGCCCAGGAAGCCTTGAGCTACACCACCATCACCGCGCCCATCGACGGCGTCATTACCCGCATCAACGCCGAGGTCGGCGAGATGGTCATGACCGGGACCATGAACAATCCGGGCACCGTCATCATGGTCGTCGGCGACCTGTCCCAGATGCTCGTGGTGGCCCAGGTCGACGAGGCCGACGTAGGCAAGCTGGACGTGGGGCAGAAGGCCGTCGTCCAGATCGACGCCTATCCGAACGAAGAGTTCACGGGCATCGTTCACACCATCGCGCTGTCGCACGACTGGTCGCGCACCATGACGAAGTACTTCAAGACCGAAATCCTGCTGGAGAAGACGGAGAAGCGTCTGCCCTCGGGGCTGACGGCGCACGTGGACATTGAGACGCGCACGCATACGGGCGTGCTGGCGGTGCCGTCCCAGGCGGTGATGGCGCGCGAGATCGACAGCGTGCCCGTGCCGATTCGCGAAAGCTCATCCGAAATCGACATGTCCAAGACGTTTGCGACGGTGGTCTTCCGCTACATCGACGGCCGGGCGGTGATTACGCCGGTGACCATCGGCCCGAGCAATCTGACTCATACGATCATCACCGCCGGTGTCAAGGAAGGCGAGAAGATCGTGGTCGGGCCGTACAAGGAACTGGAGAAGCTCAAGCACAACCAGCGCGTCAAGGACGAACGCGAAATCCAGCCCGAGGAAGAGGCCCGCAGAACCGGCACCAAGGACAGCAACGACGTCAACCATGTCTAAACACACTGAGAAAGTCGTCATCCGACTGGAAAAGATCACCCGCGTCTACAAGGTGGGTGTCGAACGTATTCATGCGCTCGACGGCGTCAGCCTCAAGCTGGGCGAGAATGAATACGTCGCCATCATGGGGCCTTCGGGCTCGGGCAAGAGCACGCTGATGAACGTTCTGGGCTGTCTGGACCGCGCGACCTCCGGGGGTTACGAGCTGGACGGCGCCGAGACCACGGGGATGAGCGACGCCGCGTTGGCGCGGATCCGCAACGACCGCATCGGGTTCGTGTTTCAGTCGTTCGAGCTGCTGGGACGCTCCACGGCGCTGAAGAACGTCGAGATGCCGCTGATCTACTCGCAGAACGGCTGGTGGTCGCGACGCAAGCGGGCCCGGCAGATGCTCGAGCGCGTCGGTTTGGGCGACCGCGTCGGACATCGGCCCAACCAGCTCTCCGGCGGGGAGAAGCAGCGCGTCGCCGTTGCCCGCGCCCTGATCTGCAATCCCAGCATCCTGCTGGCCGACGAGCCCACCGGCAATCTCGACAGCAAAACCAGCGAGGAAATCCTGGCGCTCTTCGATCAGCTTCACGCCGAGGGCCAGACGATCATCCTGGTGACACACGAGGAGCATGTCGCCCGCCACGCCAGACGGGTGATCCGCATGAAGGACGGGCGGGTCTTCTCCGACATGTCCCTCGACGAGGACCGGGCCCGGCGCGAGACGATGAACGAGCACTTTGGGGAGGTCTCGAAATGAAAGTGTTCCTTGCCGCTCCCCTGGTGTTCTTTCGCCTGTTGTACCAGAGCGTCTACCTGGCGGTCGGGCAGATCTGGGCCAACAAGATGCGTTCTCTGCTGACGACGATCGGGATCGTCATCGGCGTGGCGTCGGTTACGGCCGTGATCGCGGCGCTGACCGGGCTCAAGGCGAAAATCCTCGCCCAGGTGGAGACGTTCGGGACCAACACGATCATCATTCAGCCGCATCAGCCGGACCGAGGGCATATGCGACATGCCTCCGTCTGGCAAAACCGCTTCCTCCCCAAGCACTTCGACGGGATGCGCGAGCATTGTCCGTCGATAGCGCACCTGAGCCGTCTCAGTTTCGTCGGGCAGCGCACCGTCAAGCACGGCGAACGCTTCGCCGACAACGTTCAGGTGACCGGCATCGAAGCGACGTATCACAACATCGAGCATCGGCCGATCTTGCTGGGCCGCACCTTCTCGCCCATCGACGACATGCAGGTGCGCCAGGTCTGCATCATCGAGCCGCGCCTGCGCGACAAGCTGCGTCTCAGCCACGACTGTATCGGCGAGACCGTCCGCGTCGGCCATCACGCCTTTCGCATCGTGGGCGTCATTGAGGAACGGGCCGAGCTGAATTTCGGCGACAGCAGCCAGGAACGATACGAAATCTTTCTCCCCTTCAAAACCGTCTACAAGCTGGGCGACGCCTACCTGATCGCGCTGGCCGCCAGCAGCTCGCCCGAGACCCTCGACGAGGCCCAGGCCGAGATTCGTTTCTTCCTGCGCGGGACGCGCCACATTCGCCCCGGCCAGCCCGACAACTTCCGCGTCGATTCGGTCCAGAGCTTTCTGGATACGTTCAACAAGATCGCGCTGATCGTCACGATGGTGGCCGGCGGTATCGTAGGCATCTCGCTGCTCGTCGGCGGCGTCGGCATCATGAACATCATGCTCGTTTCGGTCTCCGAGCGCACCCGCGAGATCGGTCTGCGCAAGGCCGTCGGCGCCCGCCGGTCGGCCATCCTGACGCAGTTCATGATCGAGTCGCTGGTGTTGTGTTTTCTCGGGGGGCTGGTCGGCCTTGGCTTTGGCCAGCTTCTGACCATGGGCATTGCCAACATTCCCAAGGTCGAACTCGACATGGCCCACATCCCCTGGTGGGCCGTCCTGCTGTCCTTCGGCTTCGCCGGATCGGTCGGCATCTTCTTTGGCATGTTTCCCGCGATCAAGGCCGCTCGCCTGGATCCCATTGAGGCGCTTCGACATGAATAGAATCCTGGCTGTGAAAGTGGGCGTCGTTGCGATCGCTGCTTGGTCACTGGCGGTCCTGCCGGCCGGGTGCCGCTCGCAGGCCCGCGACTACGGGCTTCATCGCGTCACCGTGGCCCAGCAGCACATCCACGACATCGAACCGCTGCAACTCAAAGAGGCGGACGCCGAAGAGCCGCCGGCCCCCGACGCCAACGAGCCGCCGCCGGAGAAGATGGAACTGTCCCTGGAGCAGTGCCGGGCCCTGGCCCTCGAGAACAACCTCGGCCTCAAGGCCCAGCTCATCAGTCCCGCCATCGCCGCCGAACGGGTGAACGAGGAGGAAGCCAAGTTCGAGTCCGCCTTCGTCGGCAACGTCAATTTCGACAAGGTCGATTCTCCTTCCGTGTCCTTCTTGAACGAGATTACCGGCAACAAGGTCGACAACGTGCGTGAGGACCTCGGCGTCCAGATGCCGCTGCGTACCGGCGGCACCGTGACTTTCGGCTTTGCGGACAGCCGAACGGAGACGAATGCGGAGGGTACGGAATTCAACCCGTACTACAGCTCCGGCCTGTCCGCGTCCCTCAGCCAGCCATTGTTGCGCAACGCCGGGCAGTGGGTCAACACCCATTCGATTCGCATCGTCGCCTACGAGCGGCAGATCTCCGATGCCCGCGCGAGACTGGAAGTCATCAACGTCCTGGCGGCGCTGGACCGCGTCTATTGGCGCCTCTACGCCGCTCGCAAGGAACTCGAGGTGCGGGAGCAGCAATATGCGCTGGGGCAGGCCCAGCTCGAACAGGCGCGGCGCTTCGTCGATGCCGGGCAGCGCGCCCAGGTGGAAATCGTTCGCGCCGAAGCCGGCGTCGCCCAGCAGCTCGAGGCCATCATCGTGGCCGAAAACAGCCTCCGCGACCGCGAACGCGAGCTCAAACGCGTGATTCGCAAAGCCGGCCTCGACATGCAGACGCCCACGGTTCTGGTTCCTCAGACTCCGCCCGATCCCGTCCGATATGAGCTGCAGCGTCCGCGCCTGGTCCGCACGGCGATCAAGGGACGCATGGAGCTGCTGGAACTGCAGCTTCGAATCCTCCAGGACGCCAGTACCGTGGACTACGCTCGCAACCAGACTTTGCCGCTGGCATCCCTGGCCTATACCTACAACGTCAGCGGTCTGGGCGAGACGCGGAACGATTCGTATGACCTGCTTTTTGCGAGCGACTTCGCCGATCATCGCCTCGGCCTGCAAATGGTCATTCCCATCGGCAACGAGGCCGCCAAGAGCCGCCTGCGCCAGGCGATGTATCAGCGTCGCCAGCGGCTCGCCACTCGCGCCGATCGTGAGGACCTGATCCGCCTGGAGGTGCTCAACGCCGCCGATCAGGTCGAAGCAAACTGGCAGCGCATCCTCGCCGCCCGCCAGAACAGCATCCTCAACGGCCGTCTCTACGAGGCCGAACGACGCCAGTTCGCCCAGGGGCTGCGTACCAGTACGGAGGTCCTCGACGCCCAGACCAAATTCGCCAACGCCCAGAGCGCCGAGATTCGGGCCCTGGCTGAGTACCAGATCGCGCTGGTGGACATGGCCTACGCCACCGGGACCCTCCTCGGCGCCGACAAAATCCGCTGGGAGCCCGTCATTCCCGAGACCAACGGGAATTGAACCGTCCTTTTCCGACGCCGGCCCAAACGGCGCTCAACTTGCCCCACCCGTCTTGCCGATAATTCTTCCGGTACGTAATACGGTTTTGATTCGTTCGTGCGCGGCATGTCATCCTGAACGTAGCGCAGCACAGTGAAGGACCCGGTCCGCGACTGCGAAGTATCTCCCGTTCGAAGGCCAGATCCTTCGCCTGCGGCTCAGGATGACAAAGCCTCGTCGTACAAGGAGCTTTCTTGATCCGTACCAGATGTCACGCTTACCCGGTTTGGCGAGCGGACGCCTGTACGTTTAGTCGCGGACGACCGGATAGGAGTATTCCGATGAAATCGAACAGAAGACTCTACATTGTGCTCGCCGTCGCCGGTGCATGTATCTTTGTGCTGTGGCTGTCGACCTCCTTCGGCCAGACCCGCCGCAAATACGAGGTGGAGACGCAGGTCTATGGCGTGCCCGAATACCGCAGCGACGCCGCCCGTGCCGTCGATGCCTACGAGCGTCTCATGGACCGTTACATGGACCTGACCGAGCGCAATCTCTTTTCCGTTTCGGCCGACGTCAGGACCATCACCGCCCAGCTCGACGCGGTTCATGCCGAAGTGGCCGGCGTTAATGCGCGCCTCGCACGCATTGAGAAACACCTGGGTATCCAGTCGCCGGTTCCTCCCGCGCCCGCCGAGATCAGCGCGCCGCGCGTGCCGGCGACTCCCGGAAACGTCCCGCCGGCTCTCGCTCCCGTACGGTAAGTGACACAATCGTCATCTGAAACATTGACTCGAACGCGGGCCGTTGTTTCGCTTCTCACGTTTTGCGACGGGCGTTGTAGATGTTCCCGCCGGATTCGGCGTACCGGCGCAGGACCGCTTGCGCTTCGTCACGGAGAACGTCACGCACTACCTCGATCCCCCGGTCGGTCAACGCGGCGA
>JAFGCA010000824.1 GCA_016932895.1 Sedimentisphaerales bacterium
AGCACTTACGTTCTCGGGAGGAAAAATCACGAAGGAGATTTTTCCTCCCTAAAGTAAGCCTAATCTCCATTTTGCAAAAGTCCAGTTTGAATTCTATCTGCGGGAGGCTGGAGTATGATTCGTACGCGGAGAGAGTTTTTGCGGATGGCCGGGGTAGCGGCGGGGGCGTTGGTGGCGGGTTGTCACGTTGGCGGGCGTCGTGGTGCGGCGGTGGAGCGGCCGAACATTATTTTCATCCTGGCCGACGATCTCGGGTACGGCGATCTCGGCTGTTACGGCCAGCCGACGATCCGGACGCCCAATCTCGACCGGATGGCGGCCGAGGGGATGATCTTCACGGACCACTACGCCGGCAGCACGGTCTGTGCGCCGTCGCGCTGTTGCCTGATGACGGGGCTGCACACGGGGCACGCCCACGTGCGCGGCAACGCCCGTATTCCGCTGCGACCGTCGGATGTCACGGTGGCCGAGCTGCTCGGGCAGGCCGGCTACACGACCGGCATCATCGGCAAGTGGGGCCTGGGCGAGCCCGACACGACCGGCATCCCGAATCGCAAGGGCTTCGACCACTGGTTCGGCTACCTCAACCAGCGGCACGCGCACAACTACTATCCGAAGTACCTGTGGCGCAACGAGGGGATGGTGGAGCTGGCCAACGAGGTCAGAGACGTCAATCGGCCCGGCGGGGTGGCCACGAAGCGCGTGCAGTACTCGCACGATCTGTTTACCGCCGATGCGCTCGACTTTGTCACGCGGCACAAGAACGGGCCGTTCTTTCTGTATTTGGCCTACACGATCCCGCACGCCAACAACGAGGCGAAGAACAAGGGGATGGAGGTTCCGTCCTACGGAGCGTACGCGAACGAGGACTGGCCGGACCCGCAAAAGGGCCATGCGGCCATGATCTCCCGCATGGACGGTGACATCGGCAGGCTGCTGAGCCGGCTCAAGAGCCTCGACATCGATGAGAAGACGGTGGTGTTTTTCTCCAGCGATAACGGCCCGCACAAGGAAGGCGGCGCCGATCCGCAGTTTTTCGGTAGCAGCGGACCCCTGCGCGGGCACAAGCGCGACCTGTACGAAGGCGGCATTCGCGTCCCGCTGATTGCGCGGTGGCCGGGGCAGATTCCCGCCGGGTCGGGCACGAACCACGTCTCGGCCTTCTGGGACTTTCTGCCGACCTGCTGCGATCTGGCCGGCGTCGTGCCGCCCGACGGCATTGACGGGCTCTCGATGGCGCCTACGCTGCTGGACAAGCCCCGGCGGCAGCGACAGCATCCCTACCTCTACTGGGAATTTCACGAGCAGGGCAAGAAGCAGGCCGTGCGCGCGGGCAACTGGAAGGCCGTACGCGTCAACGTGGCGAAGAACCCGGACGGCCCGGTCGAGCTGTACAACCTGGAGGCCGACCTGGGCGAGCAAGACAATGTCGCCGATTTGTATCCGGAGATCGTGACGCGGATGACGGGGATCATGGCCGCCGCGCGCACGGACTCGGAGAATTGGCCCTGGCCCCGGCAAAGTCCCTGATCGACGCGTGGGCGGTACGAGCAGGACGCGTTGGCGCTTCGATACGAAGAAGGAACCAAGGAGAGCATCAGTCATGCGACGAAGAGAGTTTCTCAAGGCCGCCGGCGTAGGCGCGGTGTCACTGGGTTTGGGGGCGTGCCGGTCGGGGGTGCGGGCGATTACGGATGCGTTCGGCGGCCAGAAGCCGAACGTGGTCTTCGTGGTCGTCGACGACATGGGCTGGGCCGACCTGGGCTGCTACGGGAGCCGGGAGATTCAGACGCCGAACATCGACCGCATGGCGGCCGAGGGCATTCGTTTTACGGAGGCGTACTCGGGCTGCACCGTGTGCGCGCCGGCCCGCAGCGTTTTGATGACGGGCCAGCACACGGGGCATACGCCGGTGCGGGGCAACACGGGAGGCATTGCGTTGCCCGCCGATGCGGTGACGGTCGCCAGTGTTCTCAAGCAGGCCGGCTACGCCACCGGCGGCTTCGGCAAGTGGGGCCTGGGCGACGTGGGCACCGAGGGCGTCCCGGAGAAGCACGGCTTCGACGAGTTTTTCGGCTACTACCACCAGATCCACGCCCACTACTACTGGACGGACTACCTGTGGCGCAACAGCGAGAAAGTGCCGCTGCCGGGCGTCGAGGGCGACATGAAAAGCTATTCGCATTACCACATCTTCAACCACGCGATGGATTTCATTCGCGCGCACGAGGACGAGCCGTTTTTCTGCTACGCGGCGTGGACGCCGCCGCACGGGCGGTACGAGATACCGGAGATCGACCCGGCGTGGCGGCTCTACAAGGACAAGCCCTGGCCTCGGCCGGCGAAGGTCGCCGCGGCGATGGATACCATGATCGACCGGCAGGTCGGCGAGCTGATGACGTTGCTCAAAGAGTTGAAGATCGAGAAGCGGACGATCGTGTTTTTCTGCTCGGACAACGGGGCGGCCGAGCGCTTCGAGGGCGTGCTGGATTCCAGCGGGCCGCTGCGCGGGCAGAAGCGGTCGATGTATGAAGGCGGGATTCGCGTTCCGTTGATTGCCTGGTCGCCGGGGCGGATCGAGCCCGGGACGGTGAGCGATCATCCCTGCTATTTCGCCGACGTGATGCCCACGCTGGCCGAGTTGGCCGGGGCCGAGGAACACGTGGGCGACGACGTCGACGGCCTCTCGATTGTGCCCACGCTGGTAGGCCGCGCGGCCGAGCAGAAAAAGCACAAGTATCTGTACTGGGAATGGCATAATTACGATTGGGGCAAGCGGCAGAATGTCCCCGACGGCCTGGCCCAGGCGGTGCGCATGGGCCAATGGAAAGCGGTGCGCCATAAATCGACCGAGCCCTTCGAGTTGTACGATCTGAGCGCCGACGTCGGCGAGAGCAACAACGTGGCCGCCGAGCATCCGCAGGTGGTCCGGAAGATCGAGGCCTACATCGCGCGGGACCGCCGGGAGCCGATCCCCCAAGTCGAGCCGGAGAAACCACAGGGAAAGTCCTACCGCTGATCGTGCGCGTGCGACGGCAGGAGGTGAAGGCTGTGAGAAACGGTACTGTTTGTTTGTGCGTCGCGGCGGCGATCGCCCTCGGCGGCGTTGCCGACGGCCGGGGGCAGGAGTGGAGCTGGCAGGAACCCCAGGCGGAGGTCGGGGCGCGAGGCGATCTGACGTGGAAGCCGCTGCCTTTCGTCTTCGAGAGGGGCGATTCGGTTCGCTACATCGATTACGAGCGGGGCAGCGACGACCATCCGGGTACGCGGGACCGGCCGTGGCAGCATCACCCCTGGGACGCCGAAGCCCGGGGCAAAGCGGCCGCGTGCGCGGGAGTTCATACGTATGTCTTCAAACGCGGCGCAGTCTACCGCGGCGCCCTGAACCTGCGGGAGTCGGGCGGGCCGGGGACGCCGATTCGCCTGACCAGCGATCCGACCTGGGGCGCCGGCGATGCGGTGCTCTGCGGCTCGCAGCGGGTGCCCCGCTGGCAACAGGGCGCCGATCATCAGGATATCCCGCAGGCCCAGAGGGTATGGTTTGCCGATCTGGACTTCGCGCCGCGCTGCGTCTGGCTGGTCGCCGAAGGCGGCGACGCGGTCCGCATCCCGCTGGCGCGCACGCCGAACTGGGAGGTGTCCGATCTCGACGACATCAAGAGCCAGTGGTGGCACTGGGACTACGCCGGCACCAAGCCTTTTGACGTGTTCACCGAGACCGACGCGGGCAAGAAGCTGCATTTAGGCATCGACACGGCGCACCTGACGCGTTCGGCCGACTACTACCAGGATGCGCTGGTGTGGACGGAATACGGCTGGGTGATGGGAACGCCGTACCCGGCCCGGGTGGAGGTCGTGGACACCGAAAAGCACGGCCTGGGCTTTGGCGGGCAGTGGGGCGGCGTCGGCTCGTACAAGATCATACGCTACAATCGCTATTACCTGGAAGACAAGCCGCACTACCTCGACGCCCCGGGCGAATTCTGGTTCCACAAGAAAGGGCGCGGCGGCCGCCTGTATATTCGCCTGCCCGAGGATCGGAATCCCAACGAGGCGCACGTCGAAGCGGCGCGACACCTGAACCTGCTCGACAGCACAGGCGTGAGCCACATCGACATCTCGGGGCTGACCTTTCGCTTCACCAACGTCTACTGGTCGCTCGATGCCGGGCCCTGGGTCGGCCCGGACGTGGACCCGGCCTGTATCCGCCTGTTAGGCTCGGGCACGGACATCCGCGTGACCCACTGTGTCTTCGAGCACGTGCACCTGCCGATTCGCATGAAGGCCGTGGGCAAGGACGACGCCATCGACCGGATTACCGTAAGCGACAACGTGTTTCGCTTCACCGACCACGGCGCCGTCAGCATCGCCGACGGCACGGAATACGGCGTCAAGGAACCGCCGCTCGGTCGTCTGTACGACGTCAGGGTGATGCGCAACAAGGGCTACCGGATCGGCATGCGCCCCAATCGCTTCGGGCAGGGCCACGCGCTGGAAGTCTCGTACGCCGAGACGATGGAGATAGCGGGCAACGTCCTCGATCGGTGCTACGGCTCGGGCATTTTCCTGTTCGGCGGCAAGGCCAGCGGATTCCTGGGCGACCGGCCCTTCTCGCGGATGCTCGTACACCACAACAAGGTAACGGACTCGCTGCTGAACAGCAACGACTGGGGCGGCATCGAGACGTGGCAGGGCGGGCCGGCCTACGTCTACAACAACATCTCGGGCAATCCGGGCGGCTACTGGCACTACAACTTCATGCTCAATCCCGGTAGGCCGGCGCGGGCCCGGTTCGGCCACGCGTACTATCTCGACGGCGCCTTCAAGAACTACCACTTCAACAACATCGCCTGGGGCAAATCCAAAGACCCTCTCAGCCGGCTGGGCAACACGGCGGCCTTTCAGGAGATTCACAGCTATCAGAATACGTTCTTCAACAACACGGTGTACAACTTCGTCAAGGGGACGCGCCGCCAGTCGCCGCACGCGGGCCGGGACAAGTTTCTCGGCAACGTCTGGGACGGCGTCGGCGAGTGGCTGTTCTGGCACGCCACGCCGGCCGAGTCTCCGGAAGAGGGCAACGCCGCCGACGCCGGCCAGCAGCAGTCGCATTTCGCGCTGGAGACGAATGCCTACAGCCGGAACGTGTTCCGCGATCTCTCGGACAAATTCGGGGTATTCGAGCCGTCGGGCCGCTGGCACCAGAGTCTCGATTCGTTTCGGGCGGCGCTGGAAGCGCACGAGGCGCTGGCCTCGGACGTCGGGCAGGTCGCCGGGCAACCCGTTTTGCGCGACCCGGCCCAGCACGACTTTCGTCCGGCGTCCGATTCGCCGGTCATCGACCAGGGAGTCAAGGTCTTCGTTCCCTGGAGTTTGTATGCGACGGTCGGCGAGTGGCATTTCTATCCCGCCGGCGACGATCCGACCCGCATCCTGGACGAGCACTGGACGATGACCGTCGCGCACGAGGACCGGCAGGACTATTACAAGCTGCCGATGTATCCGCTGCGCGCGGTGAACGTCGGGGCCGAGGACTACGTGTCGGGCCCGCTGGAGGATTGGACCCGCGGCGCGCTGCAACTGGACGGGCGAAGCCAATATGCGGTGCTGGAAAACGCACGCCTCAGCGCCCCCGACGCGCTTGGCGCCGAGCCTGCGCCGGAGCCGCCGGCGATTCCGGAATCGTACGACTGGGTGACAATTGCCGCGCCGGCCGAGATCGTCCCCGGAGAGAGGTTCGCGGTCGAGCTGCACCTGCACGGCATCGATCCGGGGCAGAAGATCGGCGCGGACCTGCATTGGCACAAGGCCGGCGGCGCGTACGGCGGATTCAACACCTGGGGGGGAGGGGCGCAGGACGTTACCGGCGCGGGACCCTACGCGTTCTCGTTCAATCCGCAGGATAAGCCCGACCTGGAGAGCTTTCAGGTGCTGGTGTATCTGTCGCCGACCGGGGAGTGGTCGGACAACACGGCCGTGGCGCGATTCACGATCCCGAAGGTCGCAGCGACGAGCCTCGTCGAGCTTGCGCCCGTGAGAAATGCGCAGGTCGGCACGTCCAGCTTCCTGATCGAGGCGTATTTCAGAACGGAGGGTGCAACTGCCGGTGCGGTGCTGATGGAGAAGATGGCCCGCGCGGGCTACTCGCTGACGATCAATGCCGCCGGAGGCGTCGCATTCGCTCTGAGAAGCGCCGATGCCGCCGCGGCTCTCGACAGTGTCACACGGGTCAACGACGGCAACTGGCACCACGTTGTCGCGGAAGCGGATCGCGCGAACGGGACGCTGACGCTGTACGTGGACGGTCGTCTCGACGCCGCCGGGCCCGGCGTGGGCCCCGGAGTCTCGCTGGCCGGCGAGGCGGATCTCTACGTGGGAGGCACACCGGACGGGAGATGTCTCTGCGGAACGTTGGAGTTTCTTCGCCTCTCGCTCGGGACGCTGGCCGACGCCAAAACGAACATCGACGAACTGTACGCCTGGCAATTCGACGGGCCCTTCCTGCGCGACTTCGCGGGGAACGAGCCTGCCGCTTTGCGACGCGACGCAGGAGCGCTGGAGTACCGGGAGCCGCTGCGGTAGATCAAGTTGCAGAGGCCCGAACAGAGAATTCGTACCAAGGTGCAAGATCAGGAGGATTCTATGAACAGACGTGATTTTCTCCGTGCGTTGGGAGCGGGGGTCGCATCGACTGCCATGGGCGGGACGGTTGTCGCCAGCGCCGCTGCCGGGGATTCGAACACTCGTCCCAACCTGCTGATGATTCACACGGACCAGTTGAGCTCGTGGGCGATCAGCGCGTACGCCGGGCGGCTCAAGCGGGTCCCGAACTACGGCAAGGTTCTGGTGGAGACGCCGCACATCGATTCGCTGGCGGCCGAGGGCGCCCTGCTGGAGAACTTTTTCACCAATAGCGCGGTGTGCACACCGTCGCGGGGTTGCCTTCTGACCGGGCGCTATCCGCACGCCCACGGGGCGTACCGCAACAACATCGAGATGAATCGCGACGAAATGACCCTCGCCCGCGTCCTGCAGGGGCAGGGCTACGAGACGGGCTACGCCGGCAAATGGCACCTGGACGGGCCGCCGAAGCCGGGGTGGCTCAAGCCGGAGCGGTCGATGGGCTTTGCCGATTGCCGTTTCATGTTCAACCGGGGCCACTGGAAGAAGATCGAGGACCGGCCGGGAAGCGATCCGAAGGCCCATCCGTACGGTGTGATCGGCGACGAAACGTCGTTTACGACGGACTGGCTGGCCGGCAAGACGATCGATTTCATCCGGAAGGTCCACCGCCGGCCGTTTTTCTACCTCGTGAGCTTCCCCGACCCGCACACGCCGTTTACCGTGCGCGAGCCGTACATGAGCATGTACGATCCCGAGGACATGATTGTGCCGCATACGTTCAAGCAGGCCGCTTCGGTGAAAGGCAAAGCCAGTATGGAAGAGCGGCTGCGTCGCAGCAAAGCGCACTACTGCGGCCAGGTCAAGTGCATCGACGACAACGTGGGCCGCATCCTGGACGCTCTGCGAGAGAAAAGGATTCTCGACCACACCGTCATCGTTTTCACCACCGACCACGGCGAGTACATGGGCGAGCACGGGCTCTACGGCAAGAATCGGTGGTATCGCACGGCCTACCAGGTTCCCTTCCTCGTGCGCTGGCCGAAACGCATCCCAGGCGGTACCGTGGTCGGAGAGTTCGTCACGAACGTGGACGTCCAGCAGACGCTGCTCGGTCTCATGGGCATCCCGCCGTGCGGCCGGGAGCAGGGCAGGGATGCCTCCGGCCTGCTCGGCGGCAGGGACGTGGACTGGAAGAACGAGGCGATGATTCATCACTCTTCGCTCGAAAGCGCCGGCGTCTTCACTCCCGAATACGAGTTGGTCCTGGCAGCCGACGGAAACCACATCTTCTTCGACCGGACCGACGATCCCGAGCAGACGCGGAACCTGTGTGGCCACGAGGAGCACAAGGCGATATTCAACACCTTGAAGCGGCAGATTGTGCAACACCACGAGGAGGTGAAATCCCCCGCGCATGCGTGGCTGGCAAAGCTTTAATACGGATGAGTAGCGCATTTCGCTGGTTCCGCGACTATGCGGGAGGAGATTGCTTCGTCGCTACGCTCCTCGCAATGACATATGCGGGTCGCCCTGTCATTGCGAGCGAAGCGAAGCAGTCTATTGTCGCACGATTGATGAAATGCGGTATTAGGAAGGACTCTCGCGCGATGTGACTCTGTCATCCTGAGCCGCAGGCGGAGGATCTCGCCTGAGAATGAGGAGCTTTTTGCGTGCGCAGCCCAGATCCTTCACTACGCTACGCTTCGTTCAGGATGACAAGCCGCGAAAAGAGTGATCGCAATTCATATAAAACACATGGGAGAGAATTGATGAACCGTTGCCCGGATGGCATCTTTGTCGCCTGTGTCTTCACGGTCCTCGCTCTTGCGGGTGCAACTTGTCCGGCGCGGGCCGGAGCGCCTCCGGACGGTCGCCTCGACGCCTTGAGGATCCTCGACGATCAGCACCCCCGCGCGTTCTTCTTCCGGCAGTCGGAGGCGATGGCGGCGCAGAGGAACATGCCCTACGAGAGGTGGCAGTGCATCTTCGAGCGGCTGATGGGCATCGAGGGCAAGGTCCTGGACGAAGAGGTCGTCGGACGGTCCGCGAAGAACATCGAGTACTTCACGCGGTTCAAGCGGCGCCACGGCGATAGGCTCGTCCTGCTTCATTTCAACGGAAACGCGCGCGATCCGCGCTGGGAGTCCGAACGCTTCTTCGCCGGGCACTGGCTCTACTACAACGGCGCCAAGATCGCTGTCGACGTGCCTGCAGAGGAAGGCGAGACGGACGTTCGCGTGGCGGACGCGCGCCTGTTTCGGGTCGACATGGGGCGCTACCGCGACCGGAGCGAGGACATCGGCCTGTGCCTGCTGGACGCCGAGGGCCAGCCCGACTGGTCGCGCAGCGAGCAGGTGCAGCTTCTGTCGGTCGATGTCAAGCGAAAGGTCCTGCGCGTGCGGCGTGGTTGCTATGGCACGACGCCGCGTGCGTTTCCGGCGGGGCGAAGCTATGCGGCCGCACACGTGACCGAGGGGCCGTGGGGCAAAAACAATCACCTGCTCTGGTTCTACAATTACGCGACGTGCTGCCCGCGCGACGAGAAGGGGCAAACGTGTGCCGACGTGCTTGTCGAGCACCTGGCCGGGCTGTTCGGGCCCGCCGGGGCGCTGGCGGCGTTCGACGGGTTGGAGTTCGACGTGCTGCATCACGAGTGCGCCGGAGGCGGCCGGGCACGCGGGGCCGACTGCGACGCCGACGGCCGAATCGACCGGGGACGGCGCGATAACCTGAATCTCTACGGCATCGGTGTCGTTGAGTTCTGCCGGGAGTTGCGCCGCAGGCTCGGCGACGACCGGCTCATTCTCGCCGACGGCATGGGGCTGCGCAACCAACGGGCCTTTGGCATCCTCAACGGCATCGAAAGCGAGGGCTGGCCCCATCTGAGCGATCCTGAGATTCGCGATTGGTCCGGCGGGCTGAATCGCCACTTCTTCTGGGACCAGAACGCGCGATCGCCCGTCTTCAACTACATCAATCACAAGTACCGCGCCCCGGGCGAGCTTCCCGGCAGGCCCAAGCGCGCGGCGGTTCCGTTTGCGACGAATCGCCTGGTCTTCGCGGTGGCGGCGCTGACGAATGCGGCGGTGTGCTACAGCGATCCGCCCGCAGACGGCCCGGACGGCATGCTCGGCGTCTGGGATGAGCTGCGTATGGGGGTTGAGAACCGCCCGGGCTGGCTGGGCAAACCGCTCGGTTCCGCCAGGCGGCTGGCTGCGAACGGGCCCAGGTTGTTCGCGCTTGGCGCGCCGGCGGTCACGGCCGATGTCACCGAACGGTTCAGCGGGACCGGCGTGCGATTCGAGGCCGAGCGAGGCGCTCTCAAAGTGGAGGCCGCGCCGGGCTCAGAGCTTCGTTTTCGTCTGCGTCGTCTCCCGTGCGATGGCCCGGACCTGGTTGTGCTCGTCACGGCCCGGGCCGCGCCGATGCGCGGGTATCCGCGCGAGGTCGCGCGCCTGATGTATGTCGGGCTCGCGGCCGAAGGCAAGCCGACGCAGAGCCCGCCGCGATTTATGACGTGGGTGAACGAGCGGGATTTTACTTCCGCGTTCTATTTCTCCGCGATTGACGTGAAACAGACGGATCTGGATTTTGTCGTCGAGGGAAGCGAACCCGTCTGGATCCAGCGCGTGGACGCGTACGCGCGGCCCGATGTGATGTGCCGCGAGTTTGAGCGGGGCGTGGTGCTGGCCAATCCGGCCCCTCGTTCCCACACGTTTGACATGGCGCGGCTCTTTCCCCGGCAGCGCTTCCGGCGGCTGCGCGGCGCGGCGGCGCAGGATGCCCAAACGAATGACGGCGCCGCCGTGGGCGGCGCGCTTCGCCTTGGGCCTCGCGACGGCCTGTTCCTCGTTCGAGACGACTGACTGGGCCCCGTTTTTCCGCCGATATGGGCGACGAACCCTCCCGAGCGGAATGATGGACGGAATTTGGCGTTTTCTTCGTTGACAGCGAACCTCACACCCTGTATACTTCCCCCCTTTACCTTCCCCAGCATGGTACTTCCGCATGATGGAACGGTGAATTTCTCGAATGTGCACTTGATTGAGTAACCTTTTCGGTTTTGAAATGCAACAGAAGGAGAATGTCAGAATGGCTGAGAAAAGGGTGTATTTCTTCGGCGGCGGTAAGGCTGAGGGCAATGCCACAATGAAGGAGTTTTTGGGGGGCAAAGGGGCCAACCTTGCCGAGATGACGAATTTGGGGGTTCCGGTGCCGCCGGGCTTCACCATTGCCACGAAGGTGTGTCGGGATTACTACGCCTCGGGCGGGAAGTGGCCGGAAGGACTGGACAAGGAAGTCGATAAGAACCTGGCGAAGCTGGAAAAGGCGATGGACGCCAAGCTGGGCGACCCGAATCGTCCGCTGCTGGTCAGCGTGCGTAGCGGCGCCGCCGTGTCCATGCCGGGCATGATGGACACCGTCCTGAACCTGGGTCTGAACGATGACGTCATCGAGGGCATCATCGCCAAGACCAAGAACCCGCGTTTCGCCTATGACATCTATCGCCGCTTCATCGATATGTTCGGCGACGTCGTGATGGGCTGCCACCACGAGTACTTCGAGGAGAAGATCGATGCGGCCAAGAAGAAGGCGAAGGTCGAACTGGACAGCGACCTGAGCGCCGACCAGCTCAAGGCCGTCGTGGACGAGTACAAGAAGGTCTACAAGAAGCACGTCGGCGAGATGTTCCCGCAGGACGGCAAGG
>JAFGCA010000825.1 GCA_016932895.1 Sedimentisphaerales bacterium
GCTCCGATGGTATCTGTACTGTCATGACACGGATTGTCGACAGAGCCAAGCCCCAGCGAAGGCCGCCCGGCCGGTCGTCCTGCCGCGAGTGGCTGACCGCCTGCCGCGAGAGGGTCCAGGGCGATCACACTCGCTACCGCCGGCTCGAAACCCGCTGGTCCCGGATCCGACTGGCCGTCTTTCTGGGCGGCATCGGCCTCGTCATCGTCCTGAGGGGCCACCCGCCGCTGGTGACGGCAGCGGCAGGAGCGGGCCTGGCCGCCTTCCTGGTCGCGATCCTGAGGCACACAAGCTGGGAAGGCAAGCGCGCTTTTGCCGAGCGTCTCCTCGTTGTGGCGAACGAGTCGCTGCACGCCAGCGTCGATCGCGACCGTCCCGTCCGCGCGTGGCAGCGTCCCGAGGACACGGCGGGCACCGCAGCATCTCTGCCGGCGCTTTTCGAGCCGGGCCCCGAATGGCCACTCACGGACCAGGAACGGGACGACCTCGACCTCTACGGGCCACCCGTCGGCATCTTCGGGCTGCTCAACCGCACCTCCACCGACCTCGGCGCCCGGCGGCTGCGCGACATGCTGGACAGGCCGCTGCTGTCGGCCGGGCACATCGACCGGCGTCAGCACGCCGTCGAGTGGCTCGCCGGACACCACGAGCAGCGTTTGCGCATCATGGCCTCGCTCGCGGCGTTGCGCGGCGGTTCCGCCCGTCTGGACACGCTCGTCCGGCTTCTGCACGAGACCGGCGCCCCGACACACCGGCTTATTTCGAAGGGCATCCGGCTGTGGTCCGTTTGCGGCGGCCTGCTCGTGGTCTACGCCGTGTTTCGGATCGTCGCCGGCCACTACGAATGGGGGCGGCCCCTTGTCGGCGTGTTGGTCTTAAACGGCCTGATCCAGCTCGTCTGCCACCGCATGTTTGCGCGCCTGGAAGCGTCGGTGGCCCCGTGGGCCGATCTGCGATCCGTCCTCCAGCGTCTCCTCGTTGTGGCCGAGCGGGCCAACCGAGAGCTTCCGAACGAGACCATTCTGGACTCGCTGAACGATCATTTCCATCGGGTCGCCGCCAGGGCCAGAATCCCGTCGCTGTGCGCCTGGCTGGAGTGGGCCGCGTTGCACGGCCTCGTGCGAGGCCTGCTCAACGCCGTGGTGCTCCTGGACCTGCACGTGGCCGAGGCGGTCCTGGCGCGCGTCGTGCCCAACCGTGACGTGCTGCTTCGCGGCCTCTCGGCCCTGGCCGAACTGGAGGCGCTCTGCTCTCTGGCCTGCTTCTCGGCGGAACCGCCGGTGGCCTGCTATCCGAAATTCACCCCCGGCGCCGGACTTTCCCTCACGGAGGGCCGCCATCCTCTCGTTCCCGAGCGCGACGTCGTTGCCAACAGCATGAGTCTGACCCCGGAAAAGCGGACGTGGGTCATCACCGGTCCGAACGCCGCGGGCAAGAGCACCTTTCTGCGCATGGTCGGTGTCAATTCGCTGCTGGCCCAGATCGGCGCGGCCGTGCCGGCCCGGGAGATGACAGGGTCACCCGTGCGATTGATGACCGACGTACGGATTCGCGACGATTTGGCGAGGCACGAGAGCTACTTTCTCTCCGAGGTCCGCCGGCTGCGCCGGATGGTCCAGGACACCGAGACGGCAAGCCCCATGCTCGGCCTGATCGACGAACCCTTCCGGGGCACCAACTCCCAGGAGAGAACGGCCGCCGGGATCGCCCTGCTGGAACACCTCATGGCATCCAGCCACTACTTCATCGTGGCCACGCATGAAGAGACGCTCGCGGCGACCGGAGCGGCCGCGGCGGAAGCGGAGAATCACCATTTTCAAGAGCACCTGACCGACGGCGGCATCGCCTTCGATTATCTCCTCCGCCCGGGCCCGGCAGTGACCAAAACGGCGCTGCGCATCCTCGAGCGGGAAGGATACCCGCGCGCATTTATGGAGAGGGCCCGATCCCTGATGCCGCCCGCCGACCAGCCCTGACACGCCCGCCCTCCAGTAGCTGTCGATGTCCGCGTATTTGCCCGTATTATTCTCATCGTCGTATGCCAGCCATGCTTGAAAAACAAGTGTCACCGTGCGTTCTCGTTGGCAAATCACATGGAACCCGACCCATTCCTTTTGCCCTTGGGGAAAAATCCAGAACAACGCGCCTCCAGTGGCTGGAAAAACCGGTAACGCCCTATCAGACGGTTATGGGGAACGTCGGGGAGTCGAGGCATGCCTGTATCGCAAAGGGATTGCATCGGTTTCCCCGGCACAGTAGCATGTCTGGAAATCGTGAACCGCCCATGCTGGGCTGAACTGAACCCGCAATGGAAGAGAAGACATGGAATTGTCTTGACTGCGTGACCATTTCTTATGAGTAGGAGACAAATCGCGATGAACCACTGGATCATTTCCATCACGGCTTTGTTGCTCAGTGCAACCGTTTCGGCGGCCGAGTTCCGTCCGGTCCGCAAATCATTCCAAGCACCCGAACGGGGTTTCATCAGCTCACAGCCTGCTGAAACCTGGGAAGAGGGACTGATCTCCGGCAACGGCACAATCGGGGCCAATGTATTCTCCCGTCCTCTGGATGAGACTATCATCTTTACCCACGAGCGCTTGTTCCTGCCCACCGGCGATCCCGTCCCCCCGCCAGACACGGCTTCGCGTCTCTTCGAAGTCCGTCGGCTTATCGACCGCGGCCTGTATAAGCAGGCGGCGCTGCTGGCCTTTCAATTTTCCGGTCAGCAGAGCTTCATGTACCCCGACCCGTTCGTCCCGGCCTTCGACATGCGGATCGGCATGGAGAAGCAGGGTGAGGTTCGCGACTACGTGCGCAGCGTCAATTTCCAGACCGGCGAGGCGACGGTTCGCTGGGCCGACGACCGTGGCTCCTTCGAGCGGCGGCTGTTCGTCTCACGCGCCGATGGCATCGCCGTTCTGCTGATCGCGGGGCCGGCAAAAGGCGCGATCGACTGCGCGTTGAGGCTGACACCACGCGAGCCCAGCTCAAAGCTGGGTGAAAAAACGGTCGAGCGTTCCAACGAGCGATTCAAGTCACACGTCAGCGACGTCAACGCCACTGCCGATGCAGAGCACCTTACCTTCCGCAACACGTTCGCGCGGGCCTACCCCGGCAGCATCCACACGCTGGAAGGCGTAGCGCGTGTCGTTGCTCCGGCAGCACAGGTCGGTGCGGCCGACGGCGTGATGACCATCCGGGGCGCCGACTACGTGCTCGTGCTCCTGGACATCGAGCTGATCTATGAACTCGACGAATCCCGGCTCGATCAGCTCAAGGAGACGCTGGGCGGGATCGCCGCGGACTACGGGCGACTGCTGAGCCGTCACGCGGCCATCCATGGTGAGATGTTCAACCGAATGCGACTGGACATCGGCGGCGGGGCCGACCGTGAACTCGCCACGGAGGAGCTGCTGGCCAAATCGACCAACGAGAACCTCTCTCGCGCACTGACGGAGAAGGTCTTCGACGCCGGACGCTACAACATAATCTCCTGCACCGGCGAACTGCCGCCGACACTTCAGGGCGTGTGGGCGGGGACCTACGTACCTTCCTGGGCCAGCGACTTCACGCACAACGGCAATGTGCCCTCGGCGATCGCCGCCATGCTGCGCGCCAACACACCGGAGCTGATGCTTGCCTACACCGGATACATTGAGTCGATCGTGCCTTATCTGCGTGTCAATGCGACCCACATCTTCGGTACGCGCGGCGTCGTGCTGCCTTCCCGCTCGACAACGCACGGATTCAACAATGCGCTGGCGCCGGGATTTGCCGGCGGGATGTGGGTGGCCGGGGCGGCCTGGGCGGCCCACTTCTTCTACGACTACTATCTCTACACCGGCGACCGGCAATTCCTCGCCGAGCACGCTCTGCCCTTCATGCAGGAGGCGGCGCTGTTCTTTGAGGACTACCTCTACGAAGGGCCCGACGGCAAGTACGTCTTCAATCCCACGACCTCGCCGGAGAACTCACCGTCCAACACGCGTTCTCAGGCGACGTTCAACGCCACGATGGATGTCGCCGCGGCGAAGGAATTGCTGCGAAACTGCATCGAGGCGTCGCGCACGCTCGACGTGAATCGGCACAAGATATTGCTCTGGGAGAAAATGCTGACCAGGATGCCGGACTACATGATCAGCGAGGAAGGCGCGGTCAAGGAATGGCTGACGCCGAAGCTCGCGGACAACTTGAACCATCGTCACTCGTCACAGCTTTACCCGCTGTACGACGGGATGCCCACGGAGATCGCCGGTGATCCGAGGCTCCGGGAAGGCTTCCGCAAGATCGTCGAGCACAAACTGGAACACCACTACAAGCGAGCGGGCTTCATGTCCTTCGGGGTCGTCCAGCTCGGTCAGGCGGCAACCAGCCTGGGCGAGGGGGAGCTCGCCTATCAGGCCATGGTCCGTCTCGTCAACAGTTACTGGCTGAACAACCTGGCCTCTATGCACAACCACAAGTCGCTCTTCAACATGGACATCAGCGGCGGCATGCCCGCCGTGCTCATCAAGATGCTGGTGGCGTCGGACCCTGGCGCGATCGAGCTGCTGCCCGCGCTGCCGGCCGCCTGGCCCTCCGGAACCATCGACGGTGTTCTATGCCGCGGTCAGATCGAGATCAAACGTCTCCGCTGGGATGAGGGGCAAATCCTGGTCCGTCTTGTGTCCGACAAGGAACAGACGGTTACGTTGGAGGTACCCGGGGAAATACGGGACATCTCGGTGACGATGGGCAAGGCATCGGTTCGGCGATCCGACCAGGGAAGTCGACGCAGGCTCTCCCTCCGGGCCGGACAGGAGGTTGCCCTGAAGATCGCGTTCTGACCAAGCCTGCACAAACGACATGACGAAGATATGACAGGACCCATGAGATGCGAATTGACCGATGGATGGTTTTGCTTGCAGTGTTGTGTCTGGGCATTGTGATTCCGAGCGTCGAGGCGATACAAGATCCCGGTGTCACGGTAATGTGGTATAAACAGCCCGCGAAAGACTGGTCGGAAGCGATGCCGCTGGGCAACGGTCGGCTCGGTGCGATGGTTTTCGGTGAGCCGCAGAAGGAGAGAGTCCTTCTCAATGAGGAAACGGTCTGGACCGGTGGCCCTTACAATCCGACCAATGTCGAGGGCGCAGAGCACGTGCAGAAGATACGTGAACTGATATTCGCCCGAGACTACGCGAAAGCGCATTGGATGTTCGGCAGGTATATGATGGGCTATCCCGTCGAGCAGCAGAAATACCAGCCGCTCGGCAATCTATACCTCGAGTTCCAGAACCATCAGAACGTCACCGACTATCGACGCGACCTGGACCTGGATACGGCTGTCGCCTCGGTACGCTACCGCATCGGCGACGTGGCATTCCAACGACAGGTCTTTGTCAGCAGCGTCGACCAGGTTGTCGTCGTGCGATTGACCGCCAGCGAACCCAAGCATCTGTCGTTCACAGCGCAACTCACAGGCTACCGGAATGAGGCCCATTCCAATTACGGCAGCGAGCAGTTTCGCATGGATGGAGTCGAGCCGGACAGCCTTCAGTTGGCCGGCCATACATCCACGTATCTCGGTGTTGAAGGGAAGGTCCGGTACTTTGCCCGAGCCAAGTTCGTGGTCGAAGGGGGTGAGATCGATGTCGGCTACAACAGCCTGACGGTTACAGATGCCGATGCGGTGACGATCCTCATTCCCGCCGCAACGAATTTTGTGAATTATCGTGATGTCAGCGCTTCCGAACGGGAGCGTGTCATGGCCGTGCTGGCTCGCATTTCGCGAAAGCCATACGAACAGATCCGGCAGGATCATGTCGCGGCACACCAGCGTCTGTTCCGCAGGGTAACGGTGGATTTCGGGCCCTCCCCTGCGTCCATGTTGCCGACGGACAAGCGCTGCAAAGCGTTTGCCGCCGGCGAAGACGACCCTCAACTGGCGGCTTTGTACTTCCAGTTCGCGCGATATCTGCTTATCAGCAGTTCACGCCCGGGAACCAAACCCGCGAATCTTCAGGGGATATGGAACGAACAGATGAACCCGAGCTGGGACAGCAAATACACCACCAACATCAACCTGGAGATGAATTACTGGGCGGCCGAGGTGTCCAATCTCTCCGAGTGCATCGAGCCGCTGATCGACATGCTGTGCGAAATCACGACGCCGGGATCGTACACGGCCCGGAAGAGCTACGGCGCGCGAGGTTGGGTCCTTCATCAAAACACGGACATCTGGTGGGCAACCGCCCCGATGGACGGTCCGTCCTGGGGCACATTCTCAACCGGCGGGGCGTGGCTTTGTACCCATCTCTGGGAACACTACCTCTACAATCGCGACGAGGCGTACCTGGCGAAGATCTATCCGGTCATGAAAGGCTCGGCCCTGTTCTTTGTCGACACCCTTGTCGAGCACCCGCTGCAGGACGTGCTGGTGACCGCTCCGGCCACGTCTCCGGAGAACACGCCCAAACGACCGGGCAACAGACCGATGTTCGACGAAATCCTTGGCAGTACCATCACACCCAATATCTGTGCGGGCCCCACGATGGACAGGCAGATACTCAGGGACCTGTTCAGCTATGTCATCGAAGCCTCGCGGATCCTGGATCGGGATGAAGCGTTCAGGGAGCAGCTTGTTGCAACACGAGCGAAGCTGGCGCCGATGAAAATCGGCCGTTATGGCCAGCTTCAGGAATGGTTCGAGGATTGGGACGACCCCAACGACACGCACCGCCATTTCTCGCATCTGTACGGCATCTATCCGAGTTGCCAGATCAGCATCGAGACGACGCCCGAACTGGCGGAGGCGGCGAGAAAATCGGTTATCCAACGCGGGGACCTGGGCACGGGCTTCTCCATGGCCTGGAAAATGAACATCTGGGCTCGCCTGCTCGACGGCAATCGCTCGCACCGGATATTCCGCCACCTGATCGGAAAGAACAACTGTACGAACATGTTCACCAAGTGTTTCAGCACGCCACAGGTCGAGGGGGTCTTTGGCTGCGCCGCCGGGCTCGCCGAGATGATTCTCCAATCCTATGGCAACGAGATCGAGCTGCTGCCGGCCTTGCCGGACGCCTGGCCTCGTGGGAGAGTCAGCGGCCTGAGAGCGAGAGGTGGCTTTGTTGTTGATTTCGAATGGAACGATGGAAGGCTTCAGTCAGCGGTCGTTCATGCGACGACGAATGGAGTTTGTCGCGTGAAATGTGATGGCAGATCTGCCGAATTTGCGGCGCACGCAGGTAGTGACTACATCCTCAACGGCGAACTGAAGGTACAGTAGACCGAGTAGAAGCGGTTTTGTCACGCGCGCACCATGGCTCTGTTCGCTATAACGATTTCTCTGTCGCAGCCAATCTGGCCGGCAGGGTGTTTTTGTTGATTGACTTTCCCATGAGGTGAAATTAATCTGCCGGGCAGACTGCGGTTTTGGCGAGTACGTGACGGCTGTGCGCCTGAATCGTTGCCGTCGCGATGTTAACGCTATTGCCGGTTCGCGGATCGGATTACCTCCATCCGGACAAGTCCGGCTTCGTTGGGCAGTGGCCGCGGTTTCGGCGGCTTCTATGATCTGTTGAAAGGACCAGTTGATGATCTCAACGACATTGCTCGCAGCCGTGCGGGTCTCCCCGATCGATACGGCGATCGTATGGATATACCTCATCGGTATCATGGTGGTTGGCATTGCAGTGGGGTACCGAAGGCATGCTTCCAGCGAGCAGTTCTTTCTCGCGGGCAAGACGCTTCCATGGCCGATGGTTGGTGCGGCCCTGTTTACGGCCAATATCTCGACGATCCATCTGGTCGGCCTTTCGGCCTCGGGCTTCGGCGAGGGAATTGTCGTCGGCAATTTCGAGTGGATGGCCGCGTTCTGCCTGATCGTACTTGGTCTGATCTTCGTCCCATTCTATCTGCGGACGAAAATCAGTACCCTGCCCGAGTTTCTTGAGAGACGATACAACAAGACTTGCAGAATGATCCTGGCGGTGGTCTCCATCTGGTCGGCGCTTTTGGTTCACATTGGTGTGAGTCTGTTCGCCGGCGCGACCGTGTTCAAGTACTTCTTCGGGATCGACCCAACCGTTGCGATTGTCATCATCGCGGGCATCACGGCGGTCTATACGATCCTTGGAGGCCTCAAGGCCGTGGTCGTCACGGACACGATCCAGGCGGCGGTGCTGTTGCTGGGCTGCATTCTGTTGACGGTGTTCGGGTTGAAGGCCGTCGGCAACCTGGGCATCCACAGTTGGGCGGACTTGCGGGCCGTCACGAAGCCGGACCAGCTCAGCATGGTGCATTCGCTCAGAGACGCCAACGGCAACCTCAATTCGTATTCCTGGTTTACCGTCATGATCGGATACCACGTGCTGGGCATCTGGTACTGGTGTACCGATCAAACGATAGTCCAGAAAACGCTCGGCGCTAAAGACATGCGAAACGCCGAATTGGGAGCGATCTTCGCCGGGGTCTTGAAGGTCCTGCCTTTGTTCATCATGGTCTTCCCCGGCGTTCTTGCCTATGTGCTTTTCAAGTCTGAGATCGGCGATCCCAATGACACGCTGGTGGTGATGGTGGACAAATTGCTGCCCCCGGCCCTGAAGGGGCTGTTCGCCGCAGGGCTTCTGGCGGCGGTCATGAGTACGGTTGAGGCTGCCTTGAACAGCACCGCTACAGTGACCGCTGATGATATCGTCCGGAACATCCGGCCCGATATCAAGGACAGTACGCTCGTTCTCATCGGTCGCATCACGGCGGGCGTCGTCATTGTCTTTGCGATGATATGGTCTCCCTTCTGCGGGCGTTTTGAGAATATCTTTGTGGTGATCAACCAGGTGCCCATGATGTTCGCTCCCGCGGTGACGACCGTGTTCGTGCTGGGGGTGTTCTGGAAGCGCGGCACCAAACAAGCGGCCGTAACCACGTTCGCGGCGGGCATTCTCGTCGGCTTTGTTTACTTCCTGGCCGATCTGCCCCACGATGTCAGCGCTGCCGATGCGATGCCTGCCATACAAGCCAAACGCGTGGGCGCAAGCAAGATCGTAGAACAATGGGCGGCGGTTTCGAGGCAGGACATAACGGCGGCCCTTGACGCGGGCATCCCGGCTGACAAGGTCGTCAAGGATTGGCAGCAGATCCCCAACAACGTCACAAAGGCCGTCATTGCCGAAAACGAGTGGAGCGAGGAGGATGAACCCAGGCAGATGGTGGCGGACCACTATGTCGCTTTGCCTGCGCATGTTCTGCGGCCGGCGCTGGAAGCGGGAGCGATACCGGAAGACCAGATCGTCCTGACAGAGGGTGCCGTTCCTGAGAACGAATTGACCGCAGCAATCTCCGCCGGCGCGCTGCCACAGCGCTGGATGGTGTCGAACTACGGCCATATCACACATGGCCTGGGGGTCCCATTCATGATGATGGGGCTTATCCTGTTGGTGATGTGCATAGCCGTCTATACGGTCGTCAGCCTGGCGACACCAGCGCCGACTCCAGAGGAACTCGAGAAAATGGGCTGGCGTCCGCCGCTCGAGGTCCTGACGGAAAGGAAGATCAGCGGCTTGTTCGACCCTCGAATTGTGGCCATCGGGCTGGTCGTCCTGATGGTGATTCTCTACGTGCTTTTGAGATAGCCGGGGAGTGTGTACGAGTGAAAAAACACGTTTTGCACATTAGGGCATGCACTGACAGCAAGCCCGCCATGCGGAGAAACACAAGTGGCGAGACAGACGCACCATCGAGTACTTCAAGAATCCCTACGATTTCTCGTTCGAACATTCCACGCCGGACAATCCCAACCAGGATCTGCGACTCATCCAACGCGTATACCTGCCGACAGGAAGAGGCCCCGGTGAACACAACTGGTCCTCGCTGTACAAGCTGTGGTGGATCGCCTCGACCGCCAGTGCGTTCTTGAAAGAGTACGCCGCCGGCTCTGCCCATCTGCCGAAAAAACGCGCACGTTAAAATAGGCAGTCTCTCTGAGACGTTCACTAACGCAAGCAGAAACACCGAGGTGAGGTGACGACCAAAAGCCTGCTCGGCGAGGCCGGAATCACCCCGAATACATCGGGGATTAATTCATGTAAAAGGGGAGACATAGGCGCCTGTATTGTCGCTTTTCGCCACCCCGTCTCCCCGCCGCCAAGTGCCTCCATTTCAATCCGTTTAGGTTTTTAGTTGCACTTGCAGCGAGCGTATCCTGACAAAAGGCCGGCGGACTGTCAATTAGGATGAATACGTATTTTACGTCATCATTCTTGACGACACCCACCGGCCCGCGCTCCAGGGGCACCGGTGGACTGGGGGCCGACCATCACGGCCCACCCCCAGTCCATGCCACTGCCCGAAGCGACTGACTATGGGCCGAAACGGCCCAATACGTCAAGTCATCATTTGTGATGATGGCGCACCGATAGCCCGTGAAAATGACATGAGTGTACCCTAGAACAGGCTACATTACGTAGCGACGGGACGCCGGACGGGGTGGGCCCCGCCATGGCAGGCTATTTGGCGGAGCGACGAGCCGGCTTCTTGACGAGCTTATCCAGCTTGGTCCGGTCCAACACCTTCCAAATCGCGGTCTGAACGCCCTCCAAAACGGTCTCGAGGGCGTGATCGTCCCGCTTATCGGAGGCCTCGTACGGCGTATCCAGGCAGCGGACAATTTCCCCCACGGTGATCTTCTTGGAGGGCCGGGCAAGCATGTACCCCCCCTTGCGACCGCGACCGCTCACGATCAACTCGCTGTGCCGCAAATCCTGGACGATCGGATCCACGTACTTGACGCTGATGTCCAAGCGGTCCGCGACGTCGCGCGCGACCTGAGGCCCCTGTCCCTCCTGTTGGGCCAGGTCGATCATGATTCGCACACCGTTCATCGCCCGATTCGTCATTCTCATGGCCGGTCCTTTCCTATTCAGTACCGTAATCTGTGGTATTGTACCATGATCTCGGGTATTGGCAAGTCTCTTCGTGCAACTATGTAGGAATTGTGCCGGTCGGCGGTGCAAAAGATTTCTGATGAACTCCGGCCCGAATCCGCATAGGATAGCCCAAACCTGAAAAGCCGACAATGAAAGGACTATACCATGCAGTGTCACGAAGTGGATTACGAGATCAAAGGCGACGACATGCAAATCGTGGAGGTCGAGCTGGACCCGGGCGAGACCGTCGTGGCCGAAGCCGGCGCGATGAACTACATCGACGACGGCATCAGCTTCGAGGCGAAGATGGGCGACGGTTCCAACCCCTCCGAGGGACTCATGGGCAAGCTTCTCGGGGCCGGCAAGCGGGTTCTCACGGGCGAATCCATCTTCATGACGCACTTCACCAACACCGGCTCGGGCAAGAAACGCGCCGCCTTCGCGGCCCCTTATCCGGGCAAGATCCTCCCCATTGACATGAGACAGCACGGCGGCACCCTGCTGTGCCAGAAGGACGCCTTCCTCTGTGCGGCCAAGGGCACCCGGGTGAGCATCGCCTTCACCCAGCGGCTCGGGACCGGTTTCTTCGGCGGCGAAGGCTTCATCCTCCAGAAGCTCGAAGGCGACGGCATGGCCTTCGTCCACGCCGGCGGCACCGTCGTGACCCGGGAGCTGCACGGTGAGACCCTCCGCGTCGATACCGGCTGCATCGTCGCTTTTCCCCCGGGAATCGATTACGCCATCCAGCGGGCGGGCAACCTCAAGAGCATGTTCTTCGGCGGCGAGGGCCTCTTCCTGGCGACCCTGCGCGGCAGCGGCACCGTCTATCTCCAGAGCCTGCCCTTCTCGCGCATGTGCGATCGCATCCTGGCCCACGCCCCCAGGGCCGGCGGCCGTCGCAAAGGCGAAGGCTCCATCCTCGGCGGACTCGGAGACC
>JAFGCA010000826.1 GCA_016932895.1 Sedimentisphaerales bacterium
AAATCGAGCCTGGGCCTTTGAGGCGAAAGCGGGGCTGCTCAACCGCCAACGGCAAGCACAACCACCCGGCTTCGGGGTTCTCCGTGGCCGGGTGGTTGATTACGTGTAGCTGCAGATCCACGTAGGGCAGATCATCGCAGAGTGTCACCGACAAAGAAGCGGTGTGAATGGGCTGATTCGCGGTCATACCGGGAATCAGCCTAGCGACGACGGCATCGCCGTACCGCTCGATTTCCAGCTTCATCTCACCGGGCGAGAAGTCCACATGTTGGGCGGACTTGGGCACGTAATGGTGCTTGCCGGTGATTCTACGATGCGAGCCGTGATAGCGCGGTAAGATGTACGTATTGACATAGGCGTCGCATTCCTGGCGGCTGAACTGCTGGTAAAGGTATTGGCCAAACCCATGGGGGGCGGACGTGTCAACCATCTCACGCCCGGTCTTCTTGTTGGTAATGCTCGCGATACAACCGCGACCCGGGTCCAGTACGACCCTGAAGAAGGCGTTTTCCATCGTGTTGCCGGCGACATCGACTGCGACGTCGCTCTCGGGCCGCTTCTCTTGGGTAGCGAAAACAAAGGTTTTATAGCCCATGGGAGGGATGGCTTTGGCGACGAACCGCCCATTGCGATGTGAGTCGGCACCCCATGTTTGCAGCGGCAAGACATCGCCGGCTTCCACATCCCTGACAGCGTTGCGCCCCTTGATGCTCCCCATAAATGGGAAAGCGAACTCCACGACACCGTCACGCGCCCAGGGCAACGGGTTGTATACCACCAGACGCAGACCATTGACGCTGACATTTTCAGCCAGGGTATTCAGGTCATCGTAGAGTGTGGGAATCACGCGATCCCGGATACGCAGCGCGAACTGGTCGTGTTCTTTCCACGATGCCTCCATGTGTCGGTAGTTGGGCGTCAATCCGGTAGCGTAATTCGCATAAAAATCGGCACCGTGTTGGCTGGGCACAAAGTGCTGATTGGCCAGGCCCCAGGTGTGCTCGCTCCAACGCAAAGAATTGGAATAGGCCTCGGCAATGATATCCGCGGTGTGGATGAACTTGATGCCCCACAGAATGTTGTGAGTGCGCAGGGCCTCCATCGCCCGTATTCTGGGCCGGATGTTCATCAATTCAGAGGCGGCGCAGGGCGAAGACATCGGACCGTGAATCCAACTGTCCGAAATCGTGCCGCACACTACGGGCAGGTCCGGATCTTCGGCCAGGAGGGACTCGGCAAAGTCATCCATACTGCCCATGGTGATCTCGGCGTCGGGGTATCTGGCGCGAATCTGTCTGACCCACTGAGCCACCTGATCGGCCCTGTGGGGACCCTGGTTGTCGCCGGACATCACCATGGCAAGCCAGGTCTTGTATGGCCAGTCCGCCGGCGGCAGCAAACCTGAGTCGTAGCCACTGGAGAACATGGTCAGCACGCGGGAGCCATCAGGGCCTTCCCACCAGAATATGCGCGGCATCTCCACCTGCACGTTGGTCGGGTTGGAGCCGAAGTGGAAGAACTTCACGCCTGCATGCGCCAGCAACGTGGGGATGATCCAATCATGCCCGGGCACATCGGTCATCTTTGCCGAGACAGGCAAATCAAGGCCGTATTCTCGGGCTACCCAGTTGGCATCGCCGAAACCGCGAACCAGCGTCTCGACATCCGCCGTGGCCGTATGTAGCGTAAAGGGTAAAGCATGGAGCACGAGATTGCCCCGCCTGAGCGCCGCTTCCACACGTCTTCTGCGTTCCGGATGCTGGCCTTTCCACAGAATCGTTCGCATGGGCCAGCCCGGAACCGTCCACACGTAGCTGGGAACGCCTTCGGCCCGCGCGCCGTGCGCCTCGATGGTGGCCAGCGCACGGTCGATCATGGTCGTGCGATATTCATGCTCCACATCGCGAGCCAGGGCAGAGTAGCCGATATCAAAATGGGTCTTGGAAACGATGACAAAATGCATCCTTCCGTCCCGGCCTTCACGGTCGCGGGTCTGATCACGGTCGTGGTCGCCGGCCATGGTAGGCGACAAGAGTGACAACAACAATACCAGTGAGAGCATGATCGTATGCTGCTTGTGCATTTCGCAATCCTGCTGATCGTAACAAAAGACCTTACCTGTACCGACCGGGACAATTGTACTGTGGAACCGTAGCGATGGAACGGAAGAAATTGCGGCAGAACTTATTGGCCCACCTCAAGAAGCTGGTTGCCGGCCAGGCCTTGGACAATGCCATTCTGACAGAAGCGGCTCGGGAAAACTTGAAATGGAGCCCCCTATTGTGGTATGATTACGAATGTAGCGTACAGGAGTACCGGTCATGAAGTGAAACGGCACATCCCGAAGAACAGCATTTGCGGAGTGTCAGTGGATACCCTGTCCCGAACTCCAAGTGGAAAGGAGAGAGAATGATGAACCGTACAGGATTGACGATGGGCGTATTGGTCGCGGTGGTGCTGGCGGGTTCAGTCGCTCTGGGAAACAACAAGTGGACGGGTAATGGAGGGGACAACCTCTGGAACAACCCGGACAACTGGCAAAAGGGCATTCCCGATCCGACCGTCGACGTCCGGTGTCAGATCGACGGCCCGGACATTGAGGTGCTGATCGACGCGACCCATGTCGGTGACGAGGAAGCGCTCAATGAGGAAATCCGGGTATCTTATACATCGGACAAAGGAGCCGTAACGCTGACCGTCGACGGCGGCACTTTGCGGTGCACGGACCGCCTCTTCCTGGCGGCGCGCGAGGAGACCACGGGCACGGTGGTGGTCGACGGCGGCGGGCAGGTGATCGCTTCGAGGATAACGTTGGGCCGGATCGGCGCTGGCGTGATCATCCTGAACGACGGCCTGGTGGATTGCTCCACGGGCCAGGTCGAGTTCGGCCTCAACGTGGGCAGCGGCACCCTCATCCTCAACGGCGGGTCGTTCAAGGCGTTGGGGTTTTTGGGTAGCAACAACGGTCGCATCGAGCTCAATGGTGGCGTTCTCGAGGTCGCCTCGCTGACGCTGGGGGCGGTGACCGTGGACATCACCGACGGGACCCTGATAGTGGCCGGAGATCAGACGGCGGTGGTCCAGGCCGATGCCCAGGCGGGCTTCATTACCACCTTCGGGCAAGACGGCAGCCGGGGCGGGCTAATCGTGACCTATGACGCGGACCTGGACCAGACAGTTGTGACTGCCGACGCCGCTCAGATGGACCTATCCAAGGCGTGGAGACCGGCGCCGTCCGGACAAGGCGCGCCGGTCGAGTCCGTCTTGTCGTGGAAAGCAGGCGATTTTACCGCACCCGCCCAGGGCCACGATGTCTACTTTGGAACGGATGCGGCGGATGTCGAGGCGGCCACCGTCGGCGATTCGATGGGCGTGTACGAAGGTCGCCAAGATGCCAACAGCTACGATCCGGGCCAACTTACGCTGGGCCAGACCTACTACTGGCGCGTGGATCAGGTCCTCCAGGATAGCGGCGACGTTCGCAAAGGCGACGTGTGGAGTTTCACGATCCAGGCCACCTGGATGATCGACGATTTCAACGGGTACGCCGACTGGGAGGCCGTGCTGGAGGTTTGGGAAGAGCAGGGGTCTGCTTTCAACTGGGTCTCGACCACATTTGCGGCGGCCGGCAACTCTCTCGGCGTTGACCTCAAGCCGGAAGAGGGATTGACCGGCGCCATGGTTATGCGTCGCGATATGGACCTGACGGCCTACGGGGTTCGGGCCCTGGCATTCGATTTCGCCAGCGATCCGAACCAGGGTTTCGTGCAGGCGGTTTACGTTGAACTCGCTGACGCGGTGAACACGGCCCGTGTGACTATTGACGATCCGGTGGTCGTCCACAACCGTGCCTGGGGTCTGGTGGAAGTGGATCTCGGGCAGTTTGCCGGGGTCGATTTGACACAGATCAAGAGTCTGGCCTTGGGTGTCACCTTGTCGCCGAGCGGCACACGACGGGTGACCGTGTACTTTGACCAGTTGCGTCTGTTCCCGCAGCGATGCGTGCCGGAGAGAACGTTGGCCAGCGATCTGAACGGCGATTGCCTGGTCGACGCCGAAGACCTGACGATCTTGACGGACCGGTGGCTGGAAGGGACAATCGAGATCGTTGCCGCTGAGCCGTTGTCACAGCCGGCCGTGTGGCACACATTCGACCGGGTAAACAATACGACCCTCGGATTCGACGATGAGATGGGGCTGGCGCCCGCCGCCCCGTCTGCGGGGGCGGGCTTCATCCCCCAGGGGGGGTATGACGGCCTGGGAGCCGTCGCGTTCACCGGCGACCAGAGCTATCTGGACGTGGACAGCGCCGTGTTCAGCGGCATAGCCGGTCCGGCATTGACGATCTCGCTGTGGGTCTACGGGGACCCTGCGTTCCAGCCGTTCGCCAACGACGCGGTCTTTCATGGTTCGGGGGCCGGCGGCTTCACCATGCAGTTGATGTGCCCGGACTCGCAGGGCCGCGTCGTTTTCGACCACGGGGGCGCTCCGGCCGACCGCGTGGTGTGGAGCGAAGCCAATCCTGCGGACTGGGAAGGCCAGTGGAATCACTACGCGGTAGTGAAGGACGCGGCAGCGGGCACTCAGCAGATTTATCACAACGGTCGGCTCGTGGCTGAGAACACCAGCGCATTTCAATCCACGCCGAATAGCGGCGGTATGCGGATCGGAGCGACCAACCAGCCCACACCGCAGCGCTTATACCATGGCAAGGTCGATGAGTTCCGCATGTACGCGGCGGTGCTGCCTCAGGCGGCGATCCTGTACCTGGCCGACGGCACCCAGATCGATCAGGCCCCGGTCACCCCGGCTGATATCAACCGAGATGGGGTCGTGGACCAGGCCGATCGCGACATCCTGGAAGCCAATATGGGCAAGGTGCAAATGTGGCCGTGAGCGAGCTGCTGGATGCGCGAAAGTCTCGGGCCGGGTACGCCGTGTCACAAATTCTTACTATGGCGGCAATCTCATAGTCGCGCTATCTGAAAAACGCAGTGCCAGAAAATGAGGAGGCCCGATGCTCGTCGGGGTACGCCGCCGGAAGGACTACGATCAATCAAAGAGGTGAATGGATGCATTCTATGACCCGAAGAGGGTTTCTAGGGATGATCGGCTGCGGGGCGGTGGCGATGGCTTTGCCCCGACCGGTCGCACGCCCGAACCTCATTCTTCTTCTGATCGACGATCAGGACAAACCAAGCATTGGCGCCTATGGCGGCAAGACGTGGACGCCGAACCTGGACCGAATGGCACGCGAGGGCATGCGGTTCACTCAGGCTCACGTCAGCAGTACGGTCTGCACCCCATCCCGATACAGCTTTCTGACGGGGCGCTACGCCGGCAATTCATACAGTAAGCTTTATACGGACGCCTGCGGGACAGCGCAACGACAGGGCTACCCGAATTTCAACGTGGCGCTCGAGTCGGACCGGATGAACGTCGGCCGCGTGCTGAGCGAGGCTGGCTATGCCACCGGTTTCGTGGGGAAGTACCACCTGACCTCCCGCTTGGATCAGCCGGAGTTCTTCGAAGGCGCCGATGGTCTCCTCGAAATCCCCAAGACCACCGACGCGGGGCCTCAAGCCAATACTGCCTTTCGCCGAAACGAGCGCGCGATGCGGCGCTATATCGAGTCCATCGGGTTCTCCTGGGCGAAACATATCTATCCGGGGAATATGCAGCGACCTTATGCTCAGCACAACCCGGAATGGACCGTGCAGGCCGCCCTCGAGTTCATCGAGGCGAACCGCAACCGACCTTTCTACCTCCACTGCTGTCCGACGCTCCTCCACGGCGGCGAAGGATCCTGGCGCAAATCGATGGACCATCCGCTCGTTTCAGGCGAGGGGCGGTTGGACGCGCTTCCGGAGGTCATGACGCCTCGGGCAAAACTGCTCGATACCGTGGAGCGAAATGGATTCGACTCGAACAGCCCCACGGCCGGCGAGGCGTGGATCGACGACGCGCTGGGCGCGATTGTGAACCAACTGAAGGCATTGGGTATCGATGACAATACGCTGATCGTGTTCGCGCCGGATCATGGACGTGCGGGCAAGGCTTCGCTGTTCTCGCGGAACGGGACGTGTATCCCGTGCCTCGCCCGGTGGCCGAGCAGGATTCGTCCCGGGCTGGTCAGCGAAGAGTTGGTGCAGAACATCGATTGGGCGCCGACCTTCTTCGAGCTGGCCGGGGCGAGGGTCCCGAAGGATTACCGCCTGGACGGGCGCAGTCTCGTGCCGCTGTTCGATAACGGCAAGGCCAGGCCCTGGCGCGATCACCTCTACTTCGAGATGGGGGCCGCCCGCGCCGTAGCGACGAAGGACTGGAAGTATATCGCCGTCCGCTATACGAAGGAGCAGGTGGCCGCCATCCAACGGGCCAGGCCCGAGAGTCTGCCCCGTCTGATGTCTTACATCGGGCGACTGGGGATCGGTGTTCGAGGCGCCGAGCGACCCGGTTTCTTCGACGCCGACCAGCTCTACGACTTGCGCCGCGATCCCGACGAAATGAACAACCTTGCCGCGAGTCCGGAGTACGCCAGCCAACTGAAAGAAATGCGCCGCTTGCTCCGGGAAGACCTCAGAAGAATGCATCGCCCGTTCGGCGAGTTCGTGCCCGGGGACAACACCGCCCCGTCGGGATTGATCGACGAGCAGATCGCGCTTGTCAAGAGGATCAAGATTGAGGGGAAGAACGTCCTCGTTCCCCGCCAGGACGCAGAGCGGAACTCGCCGCGACCCCGGCGTCCCAAAAGACACGAACGCCGATCTCACGTGTAGACTGCTGACTTCCCCCTCCCGGCCGGGCAAACACGCCCAGGCCGCTTGCCCCCTGTCCCGCATGTCATTTTTTCAAAGAGCGTTCCCGGCGGATTCCGTCACTGCCAAGTGGTCCGACGCCCCCTTGACAGGCACACCTCATCCTGAACACCGGCCCGATGATGTCAGGTTCCGGGCTTGGCCACTTCGTCCCGGCCCGGCGACCCCCACGCAGCGGTACTGGGACGCCAGGCGGTTTTGTCAGACCAGTTGTCCAGGTCCGTGTCGCCGGGATTTGTCGCGGTCAGGGAGAATCCCTTGCCGTCGGTGGTCTTATGCCAACTGTCCTGATACGAGAAAGCCTGGATCGTCCTACCGGCGGCATCCTGCAACGAGATCCATTCTCCCGAGTTACTCAGCGAGCCGGAATACTCACCGGCAATCGGCAACCCCGGACCGTACCTCGCTTCCAGGGCGTCACGATCCTTGACTACAAGCACGTATTCATCAGGTCCAAGCTCGAAGCGCGGGAACGTGAAATCAACGCCTTCCGTGAAGCGAACCAGATTGAGGTTGACGACCGCGTTGCCGACATTGGTCAGCTCAATGTACTCCGTGTCCGGATCGGTAAGCTCTCCGCTGTCTTTGGGATGGTACATGATCTCGCTGATCCGCAGGAACTCGGCGACGGGACCGACCGCAAAGACCGCCTCACTCAGGGCGCTCCACTGGCCGTTGTCCAGCGTGCGCGCCCTGACGGTTGCGCTTCCGTCCAGAATCAGCGGGCCGACGTACGTCACGGCCTCGGGCGAGATGCCGGATTCGAAAAAGGGCGGACCTGCGCTTGTCTGAAGTTCGGCCGTGATGACGAAGTCCGAACTCGTCGCGGCGCTGTTGAGGCCCTGTATGGCGAGCAGGTTCGGCCCTCTCCGCAGCCGACCGCTGTGCTCGGATATGTCGAATAGCTCCGGTAGCCCCGCCTCGTGGCTTCCGCTGGCGGCCGAGTCCCAGGCGGGTACTCCTGCGACGAGCGCCCGCGCTACTTCGACGCCATTGAGGTAGGCGATAAAACCGTCATCATATCGGATCGCCAGGATGAGGCGACGGGCCTCCCGGACCTGAGCCGCCGTCAGCGTGAACGGAATTCGCACGTAGCAGGTGGTCTGCTGGTCGTACATCTGCTGCCCAAGATCGAGCGTGATGAATGGTTCGTAGCCGGAGCCGCGTTCGTAGCCAAGACCACCGGTCGCGTCCAGCCAACCGGCGTCGTCGAAGGGATCGGAGTTCCAGCCGGCGTCCACCGGACCGGTGGGAACCAGCACCTTCCTGGGCGCGTCTTCGGCTACCATGGAGGCGGTCGATTGCGGCTCCGGCGTCCCGGGCAGGCGAGGGTCTGCACCGTCGAGGGTGTAATAAATCTGGCCGACGGAGGCCGTCATAGACAGGTGGTCGGCTCCGTCGATATGTCCGCCGTGCTGGGGCTGCCCGTTGACATGGAAGGCCGGGGCGTCGATCAGGGGAAAAACGCCGGCGCTGCGCATCTGGTCGATCACGATCTCTGTCCGCTGCGCGACGATGTCGGAACGCACGGTGCCCAGATTCTCTCGCCACGTCGCGGGCGTGTAACCCTGTGACTGTCCCCAGCGAGCCGTCTCGGCCACGATGCTGGCCTCAATCTGCCCGGCCAGTTCCTCGAACTGCGCCAGCACACGATCGCGCGTGAGCGTGCCGTCGTTGAAGAAATGCTTCTGGGCGCGGTCTGCCAGCAACATGCGAAACTCTTCGTGCTGCTTGACGGAGTTCCACATGTCCCCCGGGCCGCCCAGGTTGACGACGTTCGCATTCAGTCCGCGCCGCAGGACCATGTCACTATCCCAGCAGAAGAACTTGAACCCGGCTCCTTCTTCTCGCTTTCGAGCGGCCATCCAGTTCTGGTAGGATCGCCAGTCCCAGTCATTTCCGCCGTAGAACTGCAGCAGCATGAAATCCGCATAGTTGGTGACATCCATGTATCGCGTGAGCTCTTGGTAATCGCCCGTCGCGCGGGTCATCTCGTCCCATGCCTGCCGCGTTCCATCGACCGGCGAGCCGGCGTTGAGGGCGTCGTACTCTTCCTTTTCGCCGCCGAAGTAGGAGGCCATAAAGGCCGCGTTCGGTCTCTCCATCAGGTGATACTGTCCCCAGTAGGTGCCGTTGATATAGAGGTGCACGAAACGCCCGTGAGGCGCCGGCTGTCCCATGTCCAGTTGTCTGTCAAGGATCCAACGGTTGCGGATGTAGATGCCCCGCGTTCCGTTCGTGTAGAACATGGTGTCGTGGGAACCGCTTCGCAGCAGGATCTGATCGAACGTATCCGTTGCCCCATCTCCGAACAGATCGAAGGTCAACCGTGCCGGGCCGTAGAGGCCCTTGAAACTGACGCGCATCGACTTCTTGGGGTAGTTCTGCAGACTATGGCCTCCGAAGTGCTCGATCCCGGCGTCGGCCTGGAAGCCCGGCCGGCCGTCCGGGAAAAGCAATTCGATCGATGCCTCCCGTTCCTGCTCGGAGATCAAGTAGGGCGTTACCAGAGATACGGTGGGAATCGCCAGCAGGGCATCGCGCAGTTGCCGAGTGGCGAGACGATCCTCCGGCACGACGCCGGAGATCGTGCTTTGCAGGACCACGTCGCCCGGGAATATGTACGTGCAGGTACGCACAGCCGAATTCCCCCAGCCCGGCCTGATCGCCCGAACCCGCACGCAGGCGGTCCTGGTGATGGGTATCGGGGCGGTGTACCTTCTTCCGGTTATGGTCCGCCCGCCGGTGTCCCCCGGCTCCCGGCTGTCCAGCGTGTAGTAGATGACGGCCTCCGGCGTATCGCAGCTCAGGACCAGCTCGAAGGGAGTATCGTAGAAGCCGCGGTCGTGGCTGAGGCGGACGTCGCTCACTATGCCCTCATAGAGACCGGCGTTCGGTCCGCCCGGTGTGGCGCTCAGGGCATATCCCCAGGTCTCACCGGCATCCGGGTATCGGCCGAATGACACATCCCTCGCCTGTACATCGAACACGACGCCGTCCACCAGGGTCTGCCCGTCGATGTCGAACAGGCCGATTTCCTCGCCGTCGGCGTCAAGTTTGAAGTCCGCGTGCAATCCGGCGTCGTCGGTCTCTCCATCAGCCCATACCAGGATGTATCCTCCGGCCTGGATCGTCGTGAGAGACGGATTGCCCGGCGGGATCTGGTACTTCGTGGGATTCGACAGATCGTCGGTCAGGTACATGCCGGCGATATCGACGGAAGCGCCGCCGAAATTGTGCAGCTCGATCCAATCCTCGAACTCGCCCTGAGGGTCGCGAATGATGCTGCCGTTGGAGGCGGCCAATTCGTTGATGACCAGCGCAACCGCACCCGGGCAGCGGCTGGCCGCAACGCATACAGCCGCCAGCACAAAGGTCACAAGAGTGACGGTGCTACTTGTTCTTCCAGTTGGGGATTTCAATGTCATATTGCGGTTGATAACTCCGGTGCCATTTCAATTCCCACAGTTCGGCCAGAGGGACCGCTCGCGTGCTCCCATCCAGGAACGAGGTGTTGATGTACCCGTTGTGACGTTCGAAGCAGTAGCGATTCATCTGGCCACAGTTGTAGCTGCCTCTCCAATAATCATAGTACTGATCGGCCGGCAGCGGCTGATCCGTATCGAGAGGATATCCGGCGACCCACGTGCAGTCCAGCATAAGCGGAATGGCACTGGCTCCCTTCACACTCATCTTGCCCCAGTGGTCTTCGTAGGCGTACCCCCACGTCTGTCCTTCGCCTCTGTGCACCCAGCCGTTGGTTCCGTAGCTGCCCAGGAACATCTTGCCGGCGTCGTCCCCGGTCGACCGCATGTGATACCACGCTCTGTAGGGGGCGCCATAATTGCAGTGGTCTCCCAGGGCGCCGTGAACGAATTCGGTTTCAGGCGAGCTCGGCTTGACCGCCGCCGGGCAAAGCCGCAAATCCTCTGCTTTGTAGAACTGATGCAACTTCTCGGTCCAAAATTCACCCTCCTCCTGAAAATAGAGTGCAATGATCCGATCGTCGTTCTCGGCCACATAGGCGGCCAGCGCCAGAGCAAAGGAACGCACATTGGACATGCACGCCGTCTTGCGGGCCTGTTTGCGGACCCGGCTCAGCGCCGGCATCAGGATACCCATCAGCAGCGCGATGATGGCAATCACAACCAACAGCTCGATCAAGGTGAATCCATTCTGCCTGCGCATCCCAATCCTCGGGCAACGAACATTCGACACAACTCACAAGCAAGCGCACGGCACCACCTGTCGGTCAGCCGCACAGGCGGCAGCGGCCCCGGCCCTTGACCGCCGGAGTCGCATAGCCGCCTGATTGTCAAACCTAAGTGGTCCGTGCCACAATTCCGGTCGCATCCATTCGACAGGCTATCACCGGGTCAGGATAACGTCATCGACGTACAGGACGCCCGATTGGCCGGCCTCGATGCCGATGGTCAGCGTCGTGACGTTCGTCAGGCTCACGCCGACCGAGGCCAGGTCGATCTCCCAGGCGATCCACTCCCTGCCGGCGATGTCGGCCGGGTCGCCCTCGTAGGGGACCTTGACACCGTTGATCTCGACGTACAAATCGCCCGTGTTGTCGTCCTGCCCGCGGAAGTGCACGACCAACATCGTGACACCTTCTGCGGTCCAGTTCTGGCCAGGCGAAAAGGCGCGGTCCGCCTCGGAACGTCCGGGCGCAGCGGTGTTGTCGTAATAGATCGGCATTGCCTGACCGCCGGCGTAGACATTGACGGTCTCCATGATCGTGCCCTCGAAGTACGGGCTGTCCACGCTCCAG
>JAFGCA010000827.1 GCA_016932895.1 Sedimentisphaerales bacterium
CGGCAAAGGGCAGGCCCATCTCCCGCGTCAGGTCCACCGCCAGTTTCAGGTCGTTCAATCCAAACGGCGTCGGCTCGGTCACCAGCACGACGAAATCCACCCCGCGAAGCGCGGTGACGACCGGGCAGGACGTCCCCGGCGGCACGTCGAGAATCGCGATGCCGTCGGGTCCGATGTGCTGCTTGACGCTGGCGATCAGAGAGGGCGTGCGGACGGTGCCGATTTCGAGGCGTCCGCTGACAAAGCCCACGTCACCGGCGGCCCCGGTCTCAATCTCTCCGATCGGCAGCGGCCTTTTCTTGATCGCGTCGGCCGGACAGACGAGCCAGCAGCCCCCGCACGAGTGACAGAGCGGCTCGAACGTGAGCACCTGGTTCTGAATGCAGATGATCGCGCTGTACTGGCAGATCTTGCCGCACTCGCCGCAGGCCGTGCATTTCGCCGCGTCCACCTCCGGCACGTCGACGGTGACCTCCTCGCGCCGTTCGATCCGGGGCTTGAGGAAGATGTGCCCATTCGGCTCTTCCACGTCGCAGTCGAGATACTGCACCGTCCGACCTTGCCCGGCGTAGATCCTCGCCAGATTCGTCGCGACGGTCGTCTTGCCCGTGCCGCCCTTGCCGCTGGCGACCGCGATTACAAATCCATCGGCCATGTTACTTGCCACCCGTTCCAAAATGGGATCCGACGTTCGGGCCCGTCGCCTCCTGCCAGCGGCCCGCCTTGAGTCCTTCTACCGCTTCGGCCACCGTGCCCGCGACGCCGGTGTAGAGCTTGATGTTTCCGGCGCGGAGGGTGCGCTCGGCGTTCGGCCCGCAGTTGCCCGTGAGGACGGCTTCGGCCCCGGCGTCGATGACGACCTTGGCCGAGTTGATGCCCGCGCCGCCGGCGGCGGCGACGTTGGCGTTCTCCACGGCTTCGAACGCCATGGTCTCGGTATCGACAATCGCAAAATACCCGGCCCGGCCGAAACGCGGATCCACCTGCGAATCCATTTCCGTGCCGACCGCTGTGACAGCAATCTTCATATCTTCCTTCTCCTGAAATTCAATGTCTCCAAAGGCGAGGTGCGCCACATGCATGCAAACCGTTCCGACACCCCGCTGATACTGGCTACTTCTCCGCCGCGTCGGCTTGCAGCTCTCCAATGCGCTTCTGGATGTCTTCCAGCGCGCCCCGGAAGTAGGCCGCCTGCTGCTTGAGGGCTTCGAGCTCCTGCTGCGGCGCCGGTGTTACCGGTCCGGCCCACGGCGTTGCCGGAGAGCCGCAGGCATCATAGCCGAAGCCCGCCCGGGCCCAGCCGGGCCATCCGGTGGCGTAATACTGATGGCGCCATTCGCGCCCGCCGCCGCGACCGCGACCCCAGAAGCCAAAACCCCGGCCGCCCGCCGGATTCATATAGCCCGGCACCGGATATCCGGCGCAAAGACCCGCGCCTCTGCCTGTCATCGGTCCCATCCCGGCGGGACCCGTACCATCTCCACGTGGCATAGCCATTCTCCTTTCTTTCAGAAGGACGTTTCAGTGAAACTCATTGTCTGGTCATGTGCGTGCCGCATTTCGGGCACGTCTTCTGGTTACACGGTTGTCCGACCACGTGCGGCTCGGTGTGACCGCAGTTCGGGCACACGCAATTCCCGCCTGGACCGGCCGCAAACGGACCGCCCATGCGCCCCGGACCGCGTCCTCGACCCATCCCCCGGCCGCCTCCACCGCCTCCCGGACCGAATCCGTTTCCACCTGGCATCGCTGCTCCTTTCCAAAAACAACCAGCACCCAACACAATCTTTCTACTTATATTATGGGCATATGCCCACAATGTTCAAAGTAAAAACACCGAAAATCGAAAAAGTTATCTGCTTCTGCCCTATCTGTGTACCTGACGAAGTATGCCGATGCTCGATCCATTCGGCCAAGCGCTGCTTTCGGTCCTTTCTGTGACGGGCCGTCTCTGGTACAATGCCAAGCTACGCTGAGGACACCAGAATGCACATAACCGACTGTGAGGCGTCACGGGGTTAAATCAAAATGCAAATAGCAAAAAGCAAAAACAGCGAAGTCATCGCGCATCGCGGCGATTCTGTATTTTTGACCTTTGCTTCTTGATCTTTGATCTTGATTTGAAGCAGCGAGGTGAATAATGGACAAGGTGCTGATTGTCGTAGGTGACGCGACCGAGACGGTGGACACGCTGTACCCGTACTACCGGTTACAGGAGGACGGCTTTGTGGCGGTAGTGGCGGGCCCGGAAAAGCGGCTCTACCACATGGTTCTGCATGAGATCCCGCCCGATTGGGACGGGCAGGTCACGCGGGAATTCGAGGGCTACACGATCGCGGCCGATGTCGCGTTCCGCGACGTCAAGTGCGAGGAGTATCTGGGGATCTTCTTCTCCGGCGGACGGGCCCCGGAGTACATTCGGTACGATCCCGACCTCGTGCGGATTACGCGGCATTTCTTCGAGGCGAACAAGCCGATCGCCTGCGTTTGTCACGGCGTCGAGATCCCGGCCTATGCCGGTTGCGTGAAGGGCCGGCGCATGGCTACCGTGCCGAAGTGCCAGTTTGACCTGGAGGTTTGCGGCGGGACTTTTGTCAACGAGGCGTGCGTGGTGGACGGCAATCTGGTCAGCGGCCGGACCTATCACGACCACGGACACTACATCGGCGCGTGGATCAAGATGCTGAAAGAGGCGCGCGACACAGCGAGAACGTAGAGGGTGAGCGAATGGCCATCAAGCGAATAGGAGCGAGCGGTCGACTGACATCGCGACGTACGGTTCTCAAGGGCGCGGCAGCGGTTCTCGCTGTTCCGTATGGTATCACGTCGTCGGTGTTGGGCGGGTCCGCACCTAGCAAGCGGCTGACAATGGGCCTGGTCGGCCTGGGCAGCATGGGGATGCGTCATGTGAAGGGGTTTTTGCAGGAAGAAGACTGTCGGATCGTGGCCGTCTGTGATGTTGACGCCGCCCGGCGCCGCGCCGCGGTGGAGGAAATCGGCAAGAGCTATGGTAATCGGGACTGCACCGCGTACAACGACTTTCGCGAACTGATCGATCGGGATGACATCGACGTGCTGTGCATCGCCGTGCCGGACCATTGGCATGCCGTTATCGCCTTGGCCGGCATTCGCGCGGGCAAAGACATCTACGGCGAGAAACCGCTGGCGCTGACCATCGCGGAAGGGCGAAGACTCGTCGAGACGGTGAATCGCTACAACTGTGTGTGGCAGACGGGAAGCTGGCAACGTTCCACGGCACACTTTCGCTTCGGCTGCGAACTGGTTCGCAACGGGCGGATCGGCACGCTGCAGAAGGTGGAGGTCGGCATCGGCGGCGGTTTCTCTCCGGGCGGTGGAAAGCCGACCGTCCATCGGATCGAGCCGCAGCCGGCCATGCCGGTGCCCGACGGACTGGACTACGACCTGTGGCTGGGGCCGGCGCCCCGGGCGGCGTATACCGAGAAGCGGTGTCACTGGAATTTCCGCTGGATTTTGGATTATTCCGGCGGTCAGGTCACGGATTGGGGCGCTCACCACATCGACATCGCCCACTGGGGGATGGGTTGTGACGAAACGGGTCCCGAGGAAGTGGCCGGCACAGGCTTCTTCCCGGCCGACGGCCTGTGGAACGCCGCGGTCGACTACGATTTTCAGTGTCGCTACGCCGACGGCGTGACGATGCGCGTTGCCAGCAACAACCACTGTCGACAGGGGGTGCACTTTGTGGGCGATCGTGGTTCGGTCCACATCACGCGGAGCGGCCTCGACGCCTCTCCGAAGAGCCTGTTGAAGGAGAAGATCGGGCCCGAGGAAATCCATCTGGCCCGGCCCTCGGGCGACCATCGCCAGGGGCACCGCCGTGATTTCCTCGATTGCGTCAAGAGCCGCGCCAAGACGATTGTGCCGGTGGAGGTAGGCCATCGTTCGGTGATACCAGCCCACTTGGGCAACATTGCCATGATTCTCGGCCGCAAGATTCGCTGGGACGCCGAGAGGGAAGTCATCCTGGACGATCCGGCCGCCACCCGAATGCTTGGCCGCCCGATGCGTAGTCCCTGGCATGCATAAGAGAACGCCTCGGCGGGGCGCCATTGATATGAAGAAGGAGTAACTCATGAGAAGGCCAACAGATTTTGTACCTGTCATCGTAGCGATAGTGATTTTCGCGATGATTGCCGCTCCGCTTTGCGCGGGCGAGACGAAGGAGCAGCGGGACGCGCGCATGAAGTGGTGGCGGGAAGCACGTTTTGGGATGTTCGTCCACTGGGGGCTCTATTCGGGTCTGGCGGGCACCTGGAAGGACAAGCCCGTCGGAACGCGCGGCGGGATGGAGTGGATTCAGCAGCGCGTCCGCGCCGACACGTGGGAATATGCCCACGAGGCGGTCCCGAAGTTCCGTCCGAAGGAAGGTTTCGCCGTCGAATGGGCCAGGCTCGCCCGCGAAGCCGGGTGTCGCTACGTGGTCTTCACCACCAAACACCACGACGGATTCTGTCTGTTCAAGTCCGAGTACACGACCTACGACGCGCACGATCTTGTGGGCCGGGACCTGTGCAAGGAGATCGTCGATGCCATCCGCGCCGAGGGGTTGAAGGTCGGCTTCTATCACTCGGTCATCGACTGGCACCACCCGCAGTACGACTACGTCAAGGCCGACCAGTTGCCGCATCCGCTCAAAGGCAAGCCTTCACCGAACGGCCCGCGCAACCACGACATCTACCTCGATTTTCTCCACCATCAGGCCCGCGAGATCTTCTCGAATTACGGCACGCTCGATGTCATCTGGTGGGACTACTCCAAGAAGGGCAACGACGGGCCCTTCTGGCGTTCGGATGAGTTGATGGCGATGGCGCGTCGGTTGCAGCCGGGTGTGATCTCGAACAATCGCCTGTATCACATCCCCCACATCGAGAAGACGGACTCCGTCGGCCGGCTGAAAACGTGGAAGCCCGAACAGGGCGACTTCACCACCCCGGAGCAGACCATTCCTTCGACCGGCATCCCCGGCGTCGACTGGGAGGTCTGTATGACCATGAACACCACGTGGGGATACTCGGACCACGACCACGCCTGGAAGTCCAACGAGACGCTGATTCGCAACCTCATCGACATCGTCTCGAAGGGCGGCAACTACCTGCTCAACATCGGCCCGAAGGGCGACGGCTCCGTTCCCGCCGAGAGTATCGAATCGATGGGGGCCATCGGCAAGTGGATGGCCGTCAACGGCGAAGCCATCCACGAGACGATCGCCAGCCCGTACGAAAGGCCCGCATGGGGTCGATACACTGCCAAGCCCGGGAAACTCTACGTGCACGTGTTCGACTGGCCCGAAGACCGGATCCTCCGCGTGCCCGTCAAGACGTCGCAGGTGACGAAGGCCTATTTCCTTGCCGACCCCAAATGCCGGACGTTGACGCTGCAGCAATTGGCCGGCTCAGACGCACTCGCCCTGAAGCTCCCCGAGCAAGCCCCGGACCCCATCGCCTCGGTTCTCGTCATCGAGCACCGGGAGTAGTGTGGATTGGGAGCGGCTCCTGTCCGGCAGTGATCGATCCTGTGCAGGCTACTCGCTGCTGGCATTCAGGCCGATCTGGACGTTGCCTTTTGATCGGTTGGCGATCCGTTGCGGGCCGGTGAAGACGTTCTCGGCGATGACGGCGCGCGTGACGTCTTCTCCCAGGTCGATCTGAGGCCGATTCTGTCGGAATTCGCATCCTCGGATCAGGACCGTCCCGCTCTGAGCCTGGATCGCCGCTCGGTTGCCCTCTTTGCCGCCCCATTGGGTAAACGTGCAATCGCCAAAACCGACGGTGCCTCTGCCCGCGATCTTGGCGATCTGGTTACAGGGGCCCCAGAAAGCACAGTTGGCAAAGCGGACACTGCCCCTGTTGGCGGGCCCCACGGCGATCATGGTCGGATCGGGTCCGTGGAACGAGACGAACTCACCGTTGGTGATCAGCAGCCCGAACGGGGCGCATTGCTCCACGACCAGGGCCGTGTAGCAATCGTCGGCGCCGATGCCAAGGAAGTTACCGTTGCAGACGCCGGCCTCGCTCTTGATAAAGTTGTAGCCTATTTTGTATCCGAAGCAGAAGGTGTTGTAGACGTATTGCCAGTCGGAGCGGCCGAAAATAAACGCTTCGCCGTTCTCCATCTGCCAGCGGAAGAGCTTGGGCTTCATACTCCACCAGGGATTGAAGTGGACGTTCTCGATGCGCCCGATGTCGTAGATGGAATCGACGAATACGCCGCGTCGCAGGGGCTGGCCGTGGACGTCGCGGATCAGGTGGCGCTCGTTGCGTGTGGCGTCGATCCCGTTGTACGGGTTGAGCATTTCGACCGCCAGCACGGCCGGGTTCTTGCCTCGCATGGCGATGGCCCAGGGATAGGGC
>JAFGCA010000828.1 GCA_016932895.1 Sedimentisphaerales bacterium
AGGACTCTGTCAACTTGATATCCGATCAGCCAATGCCCATCCTTGGACCAACACATTGGAGGCCACGGTTCGCCCAGTGGCCGTTCGCCTAGTAGCCGTGCGGGGCCGTCGCCAATCGGTTTGATCCAATATCCTCCGCTGGGATCAGTCAGGGTCAGGGCAACACACTTTCCATCTGGGCAGAGCAGACCTGCGGATAAGGCGTCCGGGTAATTGACAGGCGCGCCGGTTGCCGCCGAAAAGGCGTACTGGTGTACCCCGCCTTCCGGGTCATAGGCCGCGAAGAAGACGGTCTGGGAGTTCCGTGTCCAATGAAGGCCTTGCCCATTGTTCCTTCCTACCAACCGTCCTCCTGCCAAGTCCACGAGCTTCTTCGCAGGGCCGTCCGGCCTTAGCGTCTCGGGCGAAACAGGCTGTAGCCAGACCGTCTTTTCTCCATGGGCGATATAGCGCCCGTTGGGAGAAACCGCCCTGTCGCGGACATCACCCTCACGCTCAGTGAAGCGGAACGCCTTGGTTCCATCGAGCGGGACCACAAGATCACCAGACACCAGGAATCGCGCATCGGGCGACAGAATCAGCTTGTTGGTGAACCTGATCACGTCGTTGGCCCCGGAGATCGTCTTGGCCAGCACGAACTCAACCCCCGTGTTCGGGTCCACAATCACATCGCCCTCGACCATCGCCGGGGCCATCTCGTTCGCTGCGTCGCGGGCCGACGGGTTCGATCTGTCCGCTCTGGCCATGGGCAGTAGAAGAGCTGCGATGAAAAGGATGGCGATGGTGCTGAAAGCTCCGATTCTGGCACTTTGAGGTGCAGGTCGTGTCAACATGTTCTTGATCCTCCGTTTCAGGGCTCTTCTCGATTCCGCCACGCCGATCAGGCGCAGGCCAAAATCCGCTTTCCAGAACGCCGTCTCACTGATGTTGATGAGCGTGTTGCTGTAGTCCCTGGCTTGCCCGCCGAGCGTCACGAGGACGGTCTCGTCCACCGCTTCCTCGCACCTCCTGCTGATCATCGCGTTGGCGAACCACACGAACGGATTGTAGAAGTGCACGACCTGCAGGACCGTCTGCACCGCGTTGACCCACAAGTCAGCCCGCTTGATGTGGGCCAGCTCATGAATCAGAGCCGCTCTAAGTCCATCCGGTGAGAGCTTCGCCACGAGCGACGCGGGCATCAGGATAGTGGGCCGCCAGAGGCCGCACACGGCGGGGCTGGGCAACGCGTCGGACGTTCGCAATTCGACTTGCCCACGAAGGCGCATGTGTCGGCGACACTCCTCCAGCAACACAAGCAACTGCCCCTCGGCCGGGGTGCTTGCCGCCACCAGCCCGCGCACGAACCGAATACGTTGAGCGAGCAGCGCCACGAACGCCAGCATCCCCACCAACCAGAACAGCAAAAGAGCAGCCTGCCAAGTGATGGGAGTCAGACTCACAGCAGCGGGCGCGACGGCAGAATCCGACTTTACTGGATTGACCACGGCACGTTCGACCGGGCCGACCACGCCCGAGGATTGCGGGCCAGCAGTAGCCTCCGGCATCACTGGCTCGAATCCGATGGCGGGCGCGGGACGCTCCGCTACCGCAAGCGCTGCCGGCACCCGAGCCGGTGCCCAATAGCCAATCCCCGTCGGCAGGGAAAGGGTCGGGGGCAGGATCAGCTTCACCAGCACGAGCAGCCACATGCAATATCGAACGACCGCGCGCACGCGTTTGCGTAACAGCAGGTCAATGCCAAACAGCACGACGACCAGCAGAGCCGATTGCAGAAATGCCGCGACAGCATAGCGGCTGAAGGTGTCCCCAAGGTGGTTCAAGCCGCTCACAGACTCGTTAATGATCTCGACCATTGGTGGATCTCCCACTCATGTGAGTTTACAGGGTCAGTCTTTGCCCTTGGCGGCCTTGTTTACAAACCTGCGAAGTTCCGCCGCTTCATCCTCGGAGAGCCCCTCATGCTCGATGAGGAATTTCAGCATCGGCGTCAACGTCCCCCCGAAAGCACGCCCGAGCATCTTACGGAGTTCGCCGCGCCGGGCCTCGACCTCACTGATGCATGAGCGGAACAGTTGCAGGTTGCGAATCCGCTCGATCTGTAGGAAACCCTTGGTGACCATGCGGTCCATGGTGAGCTTGACCGTGGCGTAGCACCAGTCCCGGGTGGCGGCCAGTGCCTCTTGCACGGCGCCGGCCGCACACGGCTCCTTTTCCCAGACAACCTGCATAATCTCCCACTCGGCCTCCGTGAGTTCCGCTACGGTTTTCTTGCGCCTGCCGGCCTTCGCTTTCTTCGATGAACTCATAAGCCAGTCTCCTCATTTTTATTTACGCCAATACTATTTGCCATAAATCAAAATTGCAAGCCAAAAATCAAAATTTTTTTCAAAGCACCTTTCCACGGGATCTGACCGACGCCCAGAGGCAGCTCAAGCACCCTATGTGCCGCCTCTTGGCGAGGTTGCCTTCCACGGCTTGGCTTGGAGAGAAATTGGGGGACGGCCGACTCATTTCGGGGCCAGGATCGTGGCCGGGGCCGCGTGGGAGCGTGGGCAGGGCTGGCTCTTATGGGCACACTACCAGCGCGCTCGCTGCTTCGTCGCTCGCCTGCGGCGAGCCCTGGGCAGGCACGGGGACCTGCCCCTACATACTACATCGGCCATTCCGTCAGGCGTACCCGGAACGCCTCCGATCCGGAATGAAATGGGGCGGGAAAACACGGTTCTGTTCCCCGCCCCTGGGGTTCAGGTTTGCGATGCTAATGCCGCCGATCTTGGTCGGCGACGTCTACGGAGCCGACGTCGCGGCCGCGAGAGTCATCGGCGATTTGATGTAACTGCCGACCCATTCGAAGAAGTGCGGGATGTTCGGGCCGGAGGTGTGGCCTCCTTCGTGCTGGCGGAAGGCCAGATCGCCGCCGACGAGCGTGCCCACCGGTGGCAGCGGTGCGTGGACCCAGTCGGCGATGTCACTGCCATAGCCTTTCTTGCCCAACACCTCGTAGACCTTCGACGCCAGAATGCCGGCGCGGTAACTGCCGGGCGCATCGACCCACTTGGGATCGCCGGGCTCGACGCCGTAGCTGATGAAGCAGGGACGCGGGGCGCACAGCGCGATCAGCTCGTGGGAATCGACGGGCAGGTCGGACGCGTTCATGGACTTGCCGTTGATGTCCGCGGCGCCGTACTTGAGGAAGTTGCCACACATCCAGTGGTACTCGCCTGAGCCGGTGAGGTTTTCCACGGCTTCGCCGTAATCGTGGCGATGGAGCTTGGCGCCGCCCTCGCCGGAAGAGGCCACCAGCGCGACGGCGACACGCGGGTCAAACGCCTGGGTCACCAGGGCCGCCTTGCCATAGCGCGACACGCCTTCGATGCCTACCTTGGTCGGATCGACCTTGGCGTCGGGATGGGCCTGGAAGTAGTCGATCAGACGGCCGACGCCCCAACCCCAGGCACGCAAGGCGCCCCAGTCGTCGGGCTTGCGCGGCTTGCCCTTGTTGGTCAGACCGATGATGCCCTGCCGCAAGGCATTGCCGCCTCGATCGGCCTGAATGCTGTTGGGATTGATGGAGCCGTAACCCCAGCCGTGACTGAGGGCCTGCTGGGCCACGCCGCCGCCCATGCGGCCGCCGAAGCCGCCAAAGCCTCCGCCGAACTGAAGGAAGAGCGGAACCGGTCCCGGCGCGTTGGCCGGGACGGTGAAGCTGGCCTGAATATCGACGGTGATGTCCGGGAACCCGCTATTGTCCACATGCCCGACGAGCGTCTTGCTGATCGTCGGGACGCCGCCGACTTCACCTTCGGTGGTCTCGGTGACCTCCCAGGTGACCTTGGGCACGCCGGCCGGGATGCGGCCGTAGACTTCCCGCTCGAAGTCCTCCAGGATTTCGGCGCGCCGTTTGGCCCACTGCGCCGGGGTGGTGACCTTCGTCCCATCCTTCAGTTTGAGGGCGTCGGGCATCGTCGGCATCCACTCGTTGGCGGTGGCCTCATCGAAACCCGGGCCGGTCTGATTGCTGCCGCTCTTGCCGGGGCGCAGGGCTTTGATACCGAGTTGATCCATCATGTTCTGGTGGTCGTCATACCCCTCCTCGATCCAGGGGGCAGGTGGGCCGCCACGCATGCCAAAACCACGAAAGCCGCCGCGGTTGGCACCGCCACGGCGCGTGCCGGCAGGCGTTGAGGGATTCGTCTGTGCCTGCGCGACACTTAACGTGGCAGCGCCTAACATGGCACAAGCAACAAGGGTCGGTATTGTCCTGCTTCTCATGATCCATCTCCTTCTACTGATCCTGATGGGAAATTCGATTTCCACCGACACGAATGATTGTACGAGCAGCAAGTGCCTCCCTTCAAGGGGCCTGCCGCGCGAATTGCGCAGGGGGAAATAGAGACTTCGACCGCATGAACTTCTGCGATTCACCGATGCAGCAGCGGAAACGGGGAAGCGCCACCCCCCGGGTGCACTGCGTGTTTGTAGGTAACGCAGGCGGCCCGCCCATTTGTCATGTCGAGTGCAGCGAAGCGAAATCGAGACATCTGGCTGCGAGTGAACCAGCCGCTTCGTCCTCGCCCAGATTTCTCCATTCCGGCCTGCCTCCGGCAGCCCTCCGGTCGAAATGACAAAGACATCCGCCGAAGGGGGAGACCTACCAACAAACGTGCAGTACACGCGCTACCCCCCCGCTTTTGCCACAACTGTTGCATCGGTCGCCCGGCAGAGCTAAGATGGCGTGCGATGGAAGAGCCACCTTCCTCGGCTACAGGCATATAGACCGTTAAGGAGCTTGTCATGGAAAAGGTCTCTCGTCGCCAGTTTCTCGGTACGGCCGTGGGCACCACTGCGGCCCTGTCTGGCCTGCTGCATGGCACGTACAGCTTTGCACAGGACCAAAAGCCTTTGAAAATAGGGGTGATTGGCTGTGGCTGGTACGGGATGGTAGATGCCCAGGCCGCGTTGAAAGTCGGAGGGGTAGAGATCATCGCCCTTTGCGATGTCGATGAACAGCATCTCCAGGACAGTGCCAGGCAAGTCGAAACACGCCAAGGCAAACGTCCGGCGCTGTTCAAGGACTATCGAGAG
>JAFGCA010000829.1 GCA_016932895.1 Sedimentisphaerales bacterium
ACGAGGTGCTCGTAGGAGACGTTGAAGAAGTCGGTGCGATCTGCGCTCAGATCGAGCCCGGCAGCGGGGTCCTGGCGTCCGTGGCAATCGGTGCAATGCTTGTCCCAGATGGGCTGTACAATTCGTGCGTAGCTGAAGCCGCGCAGGCCCCATTGCGGTTCCTGCAGCGGTTCGGCCGGACGCCGCGCGGCGGTCATGGCTCCTGTGAGCGAGGCCGCTTCGCTGCGATCGGCATGGCACCCGACGCACGACTGCGTCTCTCCGGGCATCAGGTGCGTGAAGGTCCTCATGCGCTGCACGGCGCGGCCCTGGGCGTCTAACGGCAGGAAGTAGATGGGCTGGCGGGCCGGGACCTTGAAATGGGCCGAGCCGTCGGGTTCGACCGTGGCGTAACCCCAGACTTTCTTCGGCGCGTAGGTCGCGCCGCAACTGACGACCGGGAACTGAAAGCCGAAGGCCCGCTGGTTCGGGCTGATGCTCAGCGGTTTTTCCACCTCCTGCACCACCGCAATCTGCTTGATCGTTCCGCGCGGCACCGCCATTCCCAGCCCGCTGTAGACGTCCTGCATCATTATGACGGCCCAGTCGCCCATGGAGTCCGCGTGTTTCGGCGATGAGACCAGCGACTCCCGCTCGCGCGGCCGGACCGGCTGGGGGCTGTAGAAGCCCAGCGGTCCCCTCCGCCATAGCAGAGTCTCGGCGAGCTGCCCGGCGTAGTCCCGCAACTGCACCGAGCCCGCCCGGGAAACCAGGTACCGCCGATCGTCCAGCGGCCAGGGCTGCAGGTAGGGCCCGCGAATGAAGTTCCCATCGCCCTTGCCTACCTCTCCGATCGCGACTTCGGGCGTAAGGTTTTGAATGCCGGCCTGGTTGTTGGCCCCGCGGCCGGAATCGATCAGACCGACGGCTCCCCGACACGGGCCGTTGTGCGCGGTGAGCGTGCAGAGGATTTGGCCTTTCCCGCCCGGGACTTCGCGCGCGTCCATAAACGTGGCGGGACTGAGCACGCGATTTCCGAATACGCCCTGGAGCATGGTGCCGTCGGGGTTGATCGACCAGAGGCTCTGGATCGGAATGGCCGGGCGGTCCACGTACTCCCAACGGGAGTACAGGATGCGTCCGTCCTGCATGACCGAGGGCGTGAAATCGTTGAGGTAGTTCGCACTGATCCGCGTGGGCGCGCTGCCGTCACCGTTGCAGCGCCAGAGGATCGGGGTGGTGGTCTTCCAGCAGTAGGCAAAGGCCGGCTTGCGGTCCGAAAGGAACGCGATCCCGCCGTCGGGCAGCCAGCAGGCGTTGAAGTTGTTGGACGGATGCCGGGTGAGCTGGCGCAGGTCGTCGCCTTCGATGTTAATCGTGTAGAGTTGGAAGAGATCGTCCATCGTTCGCTTCCAACTGAACAGCACGGTGCGGCCGTCATAGTGGAGCTGCGCGTCGAGGATGACACCGTCCGCCGAGTCCAGGATCTTTCGCATCTGCGCCGGCTCGCAAGCGAAATCCCGGACCCACAGCCCTCCGCCCGGCACCAGGTTCTCCTGATGGTAGGTGTAGACGTGCGTCGGATTCAGCTCGCGCCGCTGCACCACGAGCAGCCGGGTGAAGCCGTATTCGCCGGCGCGGAGAAACTGGAGGACCTCCGGCGCGAGCTGCCGCTGGCCGTATTGATATGCTTCCAGTTCCGCCGGCGCGGGCACCGTCGCGAAGACGCCGATCTCCGACGCGCCGGGGTTCGGCCCGCCGTAGTGGCGCGGGAAGTGCAGCGTCAGCTTGCGCGTTTGCACCGGCTCGGGCAGGACGATTACCTGGGGGGCCGATCCTCGGTCAAGCTCTTGCGAAACCAGCGGTTTGCCGGCCAGGTCAGTCAAGACATCGCAGGCGGAGAAGTTCTCGTTGTCCAGCCAGGCGGTTCGTCCCCAATAGACGACCGATGCCACCGGGACGGCCTCTGCCCATTCCAGAGACAGGCAGGCGTTGTCCGCACGGTCGCGCGGCAGACACCAGGCGGCCCCTACGTCTTGACGGCTGCCTTGCTCCGGGATCGCGCCGTCGGCTGCATGACGAGGATGATAGGAATCGCTGAGAGCGCCGCTGGCTGTGATGGTGGCGCGTCCGGCGAGATTGCGGAGCTTTCCTGCGGATGTCTCAGCATTGCCGGTCGAAAAGACTGGCCCATCCGACACCCACAAAATGAACGTCAGGAGAACCACGTAACGCGTACGCTTGGATCTCTGTTCCCTGCAGCGGAAGAATTCTGCCACCGTATTCTCCGAAATGCCGGATCGGCGCGACCGATGCAATGCACACCGATCGTCGCGGGTTTGCTGCGCCGCTCGCAAAGACATACGCCAGACAAGGGTTGTCCTTGCCAGCGGAGCGAAGCAGTCTGAGCGTCGCACGATTCCCGCAATGCAGGATTACGTTTCCCAGCCCTGCATCATGAGAAAGAGCCCGTGCATGAGGGCCAGTTCGGCGCGGTCCTCCGAGATGCTCTGGTCCTTCATTTCGTGGCTGAGCTTGCTGCGGATATCGTCGGCCAGGTAACGGTCCGGCATCTGCCGCTCGGCCCGCGCCATCTCCTGGAACAGCACGACCGCGAGTTTGGCCTCGACCGGCAGCCCCGAATACCACTTGACGATCCGTCCGGAGAGCGGATGCAGCTTGGATTTGCTCTCGGGCTCAGAGTTGGTCGGCGTCTTCATCGTTTGCATAAGATCATACCCTTTCCGGTAAGCAGCCAGGGCGGATGCACGCACATTGAGAAAGCGCAGCGGTCCTCACGGTTCCGCTGGCCCCGGCCGAAAAACCCTTCTTCCATGCGAGTCGCGGTCAACTCGATGTTTCGCACGCGAACGCCCGAATTATAGTGCCCGACGAGGCGGGAGTAAATACCCGTGTTCCCCGCGACCGAATCGCCGCGGTGATTATTTCACCGGATACCGCGGCAACGGCGGAATCTCCTCTTCCTGCGTTTCGAGCTCTTCGAGGATAACCTCGATGGCCTTGTTCAACTGCTGGTCGATACCGGCGTATTCCTGGGCCGGGTCGTTGTCCACCTCGATGTCGGGCTCGACGCCCACGCCCTCGATGATCCACTTTTGCCCCGCGACGTCGTAGCGCGAGAACTCGGGCTTGCGGAGGGAGCCGCCGTCCAGCAGCGGCAGCGAGCCGCGAATGCCCACGACGCCGCCCCAGGTCCGCTTGCCGATCACCTTGCCCAGCTTGTACGTCTTGAACTGGTACGTGAACAGGTCGCCGTCAGAGGCGGAGAACTCGTCGCAGAGGCAGACCATCGGCCCGTAGATCATCGCGGCCGGCTCGGTCGTCGGGGCGGTGTTGCGGGCGAACTCGATCATGACGATTTCCCGCCGGAGTCGCTCGATCAGCATGGGCGAGACGTTGCCGCCGCCGTTGCCCCGCACGTCGATAATGAGGGCCTTCTTGCGGATCTGGGGATAGAAATGCTCCATGAACTCGTTCAGGCCGCGAACCCCCATGTCGGGCACGTGGATGTAGCCTACCTTGCCGTCGGTGGCCTCGCTGACCTTCTCGATATTGCCCTGCACCCATTCGTAATAGTACAGGTCCTCCTCGCTGCCGGTCGGGATCACGGTGACGTCGCGGCCGCCTTTGGCTTTGGGCTGGGCGTTGAGCGTCAGGACCACCTGCCGCCCGACCTTGTTGACCAGCAGCTCGTAGATGTTCTCCACGTCGTTCGTGCGGACCCCGTCGACGGCGATAATGTAGTCGCCTTCGCCGGCGTCTACGCCCATCTCGGTCAGCGGCGACCGCGTGCTCGACCTCCAGTTGCGGCCCTTGAGAATCCGCTCGATCTGGAAGTAGCCCGAATCGGCGTCGCGCACGATCTCGGCGCCGAGCAGGCCCATCGCGATGCGCCGGGGCCTGGGCTGTTCGCCGTCTCCGACGTAGGTGTGTCCGACGTTCAGCTCGCCGATCATCTCCCCGATGATGTAGGTCAGGTCGGCCCGGTGGTTCACGAAGGGCACCAGCGGGGCGTATCGCTGCCGCATGGCCGGCCAGTCCACGCCGTGCATGTTCGGCACGTAGAAGAACTCCCGCATCTGCCGCCAGCATTCGTCGAAGATCTGCTGCCACTCGGCCCGTTTGTCCAGATCGACTTCCATCCCGGAGAGGTTCAGCGTATCGTCCAGGTTGACCTTGCCCTTGGGCCGGTCGATGATCGCATATCGGCCGCCCGAAGCGACCAGCATCTTCTTGCGATCGGCCGACAGCTCGTAGCCGCCGATGCTCCCAAGCTCGGTTTCCTTCTGTTCTTTCAGATCGTACAGGACAAGCTCGGTGCCGTTGCCCCGGCTGCTGCGGCGCAGGTAGTAAAGGTGGTCGTCGACCGAGCTGAGACGGTAGTAGTTCGCTACCCGGATCGGCAGGACGGCGATGCGGTCCTTGATCCCGTCGAGGTCCACCTTGATTCGCTCGCGGTCTTTGTCCTTCTTCTTTTTCTTCTTCGCTTTGTCGTCGGTCTTTTCGTCTTCATCCTTCTTGGCGGCCTCGTTCACGTCGTTCGGCTCTTCCGCCTTCTTTTTGTTTTTCTCGCGTTCCTTGACTTCGACCTCGTCGCTGTGCGGCTTGAAGGGCGATTCCGTCTCTTTCGTGAGCGTGAGGAAGTAGATGCGTGACATATCGCGGTAGATATGGTTCCACTCGGTCCGCCCGTAGACGGGGTTGAAGTCGCGGTCGGAGACGAAGAAGATAAAGCGGCCGTCCGAGCTGAAGGTCGGGTTCGACGAGTCGTACCAGCCGTCGGTCAGCGCGTGCGTGGTCTTGTCCTTGACCGAATACAGATAGATCCGGTTCATCGACTCGACCTCGGCCTTGCCATAGACGATCCAGCGGTTGTCGGGCGACCAGGCGTAATCGCCGAACTCCCACCTTTCGGACTGGTCCACTTCCGTGATCTTGCCGGTGCGCACGTTCGCGAAGCGCAGGCGCAGCCGCTTGTCGGCCCAGAGGATCTTGCGACTGTCGGGCGACCATTGAATGTCGTATTTGTACGTCTCGGCGTTTCGCGTGACCTGCCGGGCGGGCTTGCTGCCGTCCTGGGCGACGACCCAGATTTCGTCCTCGCCCGTCTGATCGGAGATGTAGGCGATCCACCGGCCGTCGGGCGACCACTTCGAGTTGCGCTCGTGCACGCCGGGCGTATGAGTCAGGTTGCGCGTCACTCCCTGCTCGGCCGGCACGGTGAAGACGTCGCCCCGGGCGCCGAAGAGGGCCCGTTTGCCGTCGGGGGCGATCTCGTAGTTGCTGACCTTGCCGGCCACGTTGACCAGGCCGCCGCGACCGCCGGGGAGGTCCTCCCGGATCGAGATGTCCACCTTCGCGCACGTCTCGGCCCCCAGGTCGAAGC
>JAFGCA010000089.1 GCA_016932895.1 Sedimentisphaerales bacterium
CGCGATCCTGTCCCTGATCGTGAGCATGACCACCCGAGCCCTGTAATTCTCGTCGCGTCGATCCGACGTGATTTTCTCGTATGAGCGTGCCGGCGGCCCGAAAGTGTAACCCTCTTTCATGGGGGTCGCCCGCCCCGACCAGCCATAAGGCAACGATGTCTCATAGCGGCCATCGGCGTCCGTCACGGCCTCGCCCGGCAGACCCAGCATTCTCACATCAGGCACGCCTACGCTGCCGGAAATCGTGAAGGTCACAACCGAAGCCATATAATTCTCGTGTTCGTAGTCACGGTCTGCTCTGTTGTATAGCTTCGAAGTGGGTTCGAAGGTGTACCCTTCCCTTGTCGGTCGAACGGTCCCTGACCAGCCGTACTCGACAGTGCACGCATAGAAACCACGTGCATCCGTGATGGGCCGATTGGGCAATCCTTCCATGACAACGCCCGCAAGACCCACGCTGCCGGAGATCTTGAACGTGGTGACGCGCGCCGTGAACAAGATAGTACAGTTGCCAGCGAGTGAATTGAAGGATACGAACGGCGGGTCAAAGGTATAGCCTTCCTTGATCGGCATCACGTGGCCGGAGACATTGTCGCCGGAGACTTCTACGGAGAACTTGCCGTCACTGTCGGAGACGCATTCGCTCGGCAGGCCTTTGAGTGTCACGCCCCCGACGCCGGTCGTTCCTGAAATGATGATGGTCTTGCCGGAATCCTGCTGGGATGTACCGCCCCGGGCGACTGGACTGAGATTCGATGCAAACAGGATCACAAGCGTCAGGGCCGTGATGGCTCGGGTCATACGTGTCATGGCGTTGTCCTTTCGGGGTATCTGTGTTGCGTAGAGGTACGAATCAATTCTGCACGCTGGCGGGCGATTCAGCGGTGTGGACGGCGAGGGAGTAGAGCCCGCGGTTCGTCTGTCTTTTGATCTGGTCCAGCGCCCGGGCGACCTGCTCGCGGTCCTTCTCGCGGCCGGCCTCGATCAGGCCGACAAGCTCGGTGTACTGCCGGGCCATCAGCGATTGCGAGCCGGCGGCGAACTGGGCCGCGAAGGCCCGCAGCTCCTGCCGGACCTGGTCGGCCAGCTCGACCCCTATCGCGGCGTTGTTGGCCGCCAGTTCGGTTTGCAGTCGCTGATCCACCTCCGCCAGGACGCTTGCCCGGACGGCCGGGGTGAGCGAGGCGGCGATGGAGATCTCCAAATCGGCTCGAAACTGCTCGACGTCGACCGGGCGCGGGGCCGTCCATCGGCCGATGACACCGCCCACGCCAAGGAGCAGGACTGCCGCCACCGCGGTTCGAACGAAACCACTTACAAAAGGCAGCACCCGGCCCGACTCGGGCGGAGCAACCTGCTCCAGAGCGGCGATGGCCCGGTCCTGCCGGGCCGGCATGTCCGTTTCGATCCGACGCCCGAGCTCTGCGAGAGCGTCGCCCTGCCGTTCGAGACTTTCAAGGTATTGCCGACAGCCAGCACAACCGGCCACGTGCTCGCGCACGGCCTGTGCCTGAGCGATGTCCAGCGCCCCGAGCACATAATCGGCGATTCGGTCCTGCATGTCCGGACATGGTCTGTTCATGGCGTATCTCCTTGTGCGGTCAGAGTTTGCTGCAACTCCTTGATCGCGGTTCGCAGCTTCAGGTAAACGCCTGAAGTGGACATATCGAGTTTCTCGGCGACGGCCTTGACGTTGTGGCCGCCGAAGTAGTGCATCACGAGAGGCAGCCGGAGGGCCTGAGGCAGGCGTGCCACGGCCCGGCGCAAGTCTTCGTGCGGCGATTCCATCCCGGCATCCTGCGACGGTGGCGCCGTATTGGGCGGTGGTTCCATCGACTTGTGCTTGCGGAGCACATTGACGCTCAGGTTTCGCGCGATGGCCCCGACCCAGGCCCCGAACTGCGACCCCTGTCGGAGCTGGCGGATTCGCTGGAATCCCTTGAGCATCGCGTCCTGCGCCACGTCCTCGGCATCGTGGACGTTGCCCAGCACCCCGAGGCAGACCAGAAACACCTGCCCATAGTGACGCCTGACCAGCCCGGCATAGGCCGTCCGGTCACCCTGGCACGACGCCAGAACCAGATCGTTGTCGTTGCGATCGTCCAAGCAGAGCTCCGCATTGGGATTCCACTATGGAGACAACGGGCAGGCGTCCGGATTACACAAAAAATGCCCATCTCGCGCAATATTTTTGCCCATCCCGTTGGCACTGACGAGGTTCTGAGAGTTTTCGGCAAGCGGACGACATCGATTTCATGGGCGCGACGAACGGGCGAAACCACCACAGGTCCGTCATGTCCATCCTGCGCAACAACGAGAAGACGCCATTACAGAGGCAGGCCCTCCTTTATCGCTTCCAGGTGAACGGCTTGCCCGTGATGCGTTCGTAGCCTTCGATGTACTTGGCGCTGGTCTTGGCGACGATGTCCGAAGGCAGCGTGACGCCTGGGCCGGATTTGTTGAACTTGATGCTCTCCAGGTAGTTCCGCACGAACTGCTTGTCGAAGCTCTCCTGGTCCCGCCCCGGCTGGTACTTGTCGGCCGGCCAGAACCGCGACGAATCGGGCGTCAGCACCTCGTCGATCAGGATGACTCGGCCGTCCCCCGTCAGGCCCCACTCGAATTTCGTGTCGGCCAGGATGATCCCCTTGCTCTCGGCGTACTTGCCGGCTTTCAGGAAGATCTCGATGCTCTTGTCGCGGACGTACCCCGCCCGGTCCTTGCCGATAATCTCCGCAGCCCGCTCGAAGCTGATGTTCTCGTCGTGCGCTCCGCGCTCGGCCTTGGTGGCCGGGGTGAAGATCGGCTCGGGCAATTTCTGGCACTGCTTGAGCCCCGCCGGCAGCTTCACACCGCAGACCATCCCGTCGCTCTGGTACTCCTTCCACCCGGACCCGGCCAGGTAGCC
>JAFGCA010000830.1 GCA_016932895.1 Sedimentisphaerales bacterium
CCTTTCGATTAGGGTTACTGTAGTTTGCTCAACACACACACTGTAACGCTACGAAAGAATTGCGTCTCTTTATATCTCAGCGTCAAGTCCGAAGGGCTTGGCGATGGCTCAACGCCCAGAGCTCGTACAGCGCCACACGCAGCAGACAAGTGCCCCATCGCCAAGCTGGCGCTTGACGCTGCCACCCGCACGCCAGGATCTTCTCGCAAACACATCAAGGCCCGTCGTTCACTTCCGGCGGACGTCAAAGGCCATCAGGGTGTCGCCGTGGCGGAGGTAGAGGCGTCCGTTGGACAGGGACGGGTGGGCGAAATGCTCGTGGGTTCCGAGCGTGATCTTGAACGAGCTGACGACCGCCGCACCGTCCTTCGTGAACCGCAGGAGAGCGAGCGTGCCCTTCTCGCTGTAGCAGTACAGCCGGCCGTCCGCATAGATCACGGAGCCCTTGCTGTCCAGGATTTCCTCCCGGGACTTGACCTCGCCCGTTTCCCAGTCCTGGCAGACCCAATCCTCGGGGCGGGCACTGGAGCCAAAGAGAGTCTCGCCGACCAGAACAACACCGCCCTGCAGGCAATCGAGGGCCTTGCTGGCCCAGACCTGCCGGCCGTCGGACAACGCCACCTTGGTCCCGCCGATCAACTGGCTGGTGAAATAAACGTACTGCCCGTCGACCTGCGGAGTGACGGCCGAGATATCGTTATACGTCTCGTGCGGGATGCTCCAGAGGACCTTGCCGGTATCGCTGTCCACGCAGACGAAGAGGTCTTGCACCATCGTCAGCAGAACGTGCGTATCGCCCGACCGCTGCATGACGGGGGAGCAATAGGCCGACGGATTGCTGAGCCCTTCGGTCGTCCAGATCGTCTCGCCGGTATGTTTGTTCAGCGCGACCATGGTGGCGTTTTTGCCGCCGGGCGTGCAGAACACCCGGTCGCCATGGATCAGCACGGACTCAGCGATGCCCCAGCGGATGTTCTTGCCCTCGAATCTCTCCAGCGTGTCCACCTGCCAGACGAGCGCGCCGCTGCTGCGCTCGAAGCAGGCGATGCGCCCGTGGGCACTCATGATATAGATGCGATCGCCGTCAACCGTGGGCGTGGTCCGGCTTCCCGGGTAGGTCTTGCTCCATTCCGGGCCATATTCGGTCTTCCACAGGAGCTTGCCGGCGGCGTCGATGGCGAAGAGATGGCCCGCCTCGTCGATCATCCCGGTGGTATACGCGACACCATCCACGACCGACGCGGAGGCAAATCCCCTGCCGAGCCCCTCGAACGACCACAGAAGCTTGGGCCCTTCCCCGGGCCACTGCTGCACGAGACCGCGCTCGGAACTGACGCCGGACCGCTGCGGGCCACGGAACTGGTACCAGTCCTCTGCCCGGCACAGCGAAGCCGCGCCGAGGATCGCAACCACCAGCATGAACCCAAGAGCGTTCTTCACACAAACCTCCTCAACAAGAGTACGAGTGGGTCTTCATCCAACCCCCGAATTTCACCGGAGAGACGTTCGTACATCTTAGACGATGTCCCCGCGAAATGCCATAGAAACGCAGCAATCCAGTGGGATTGTGTATGTTCAATCTTTCGGCCGCTGTTGTTTTGCCCCTGGACGACTACGGGTGGCAGCGTCAAGTCCGAAGGACTTGGCGATGGCTCAACGCCCAGGGCTCGTACAGCGCCACAAGCAAGAGACCAGTCCCCCATCGCCAAGCTGCCGCTTGACGCTGCCACCCGCATGCCAGGATGTTCTCACACACACGTCGGATTGGGCGCGACATCCGGATTATGCGAACTCGGCCTTGGGGACGTCACGGACGCAGGGATCGACGTTGAAGTAGTCGTGAGATTCGAAGCCGAAGCCGCTGGCGATGAGGCTGCTGGGGAAGGTCTCGCACTTGTTGCGGTAGTCGCGGACGTTGCCGTTGAAGAACCGCCGCGCGGCCTGGATGCGGTCTTCGGTGTTGACCAATTCGTGCTGAAGCTCGAGAAAATGCTGGTCGGCCTTCAGTTGCGGGTAGTTCTCCACGACCAGCAGCATCTTCTGCAGGGCGGCCACCAGCAGGTTTTCCTGCACGGCCTGCTGTTGCGGAGCCCGCTGGCCGGCCATGCACTGGGAGCGCAATTCGGTGATGCGCTCGAAGATCTCCCTCTCGTGGGCCGCATAGCCCTTGACCGTCGCGACCAGGTTGGGGATCAGGTCGTAACGCCGCTTGAGCTCCGTGTCGATATTGGCCCACGCGTCGCGAATGTGGTTGCGCAGCGCCACCAGCGTGTTGTAGGTCAGCACGACGTACACAATCGGCAACAGAACGAAAGCAGCGAGAATAACCAGCGGTATCACCATAATCAGCTCCGTGCAAAGACGTATTCCGGCAGCAGCGACCGGACCTGGACGAGGCGGTTGAGATTCGGCTCGATCCGCTCGAGCGCGAGCCGCCGATTGAAGGACACCGCCAGCGCGTGGCTCTCGATCTCGATGGTCAGATCGTCGTTGGCCAGCAGATACTCGATCATTTTGGCGTTGCAGACGTCATAGGCGAACTTCTTGTCGCGCGAGCGGACGCAGAATTTGCGGGAGAACTCGTGCGACTCGAAATCGATGTCGTCGTAGCCTACGGCCTGGGCGATCTTCGAGAAGATGTGCTCGCGGCCGATGGTCAGCTCGGGGAAAATGCCCGGCAGGTGCAGGATGAAAAACGACAGATGGTGATGGTGCGTGTCCTTGCCCGAGCCGGTCTGATAATGGTAGTCGAACAGCAGGACGTCGTGGCCCTGGTAGTTGCCGGAGAGCACGTTGTAACCGTAGCGGTTCGACCCGTGACGCAGCTTGTCGAGGAAGCGGTACTGCCGGGGCAGGCTGCGATCCTTGTGCGGGCTGAAGCGCAGTCCCAGCCGGTTCGCCAGCGCCATCATCGCCTCCCGTCGCTTCAGCGACGCCATGTACCCGCAGATCGCGACCACCGCAAACACGGCGATGAAGCCAAAAATCATCAATGGCTGCATGCTCTGTACCTCCATTCGTCACGTTCAGTCACCCACCCTTCCACCCACGCCGACATTCTGGGAAAAACCAGACGCCTTTGCAAGTCTTAAACCTGCGCCGATTTCACTCGTGTCTATGACAAGATGCCGGCACCGGGTGGCATCGTCAAGCCCGCAGGGCTTGGCGATGGGGTCATCCGGTCGCGAGTCAAATCCGTAGTCCCGGCGCGCCGGGATTGACCCACGCGTTCGTGCGCGCCACGTCTTTACGCGTGGGTTGAGAACCCACCCTACCGCTGCCTGTCACTCGCCCGAGACATAGAGTCGGGAAAAATGGCACGCACGCTCTCTTCTCTGTTCACGCGGGACCTACCTTCGCACCTTGAACTCGTACTCCTGAATTACGTCCTCCAGAATCTCGGGCGGTTCGCCCGGTTTGATGAGTTGCTTCGAGGAGTAGAGGTCCCTGGCCCGACAGCGGAGGATGAATCCGTCGTCGGTGATCTCATACGCGAACGGCTCCCCGCTAAAGGGATCTTTCGGCAGGTACAACGGCAGCGTCTCGGGCAGCGCACCCGTCTCCGCCACGACCGTATAGACTTCGATGGCAGCCTTGAGTGCATTGTAAGAAGCCCTGTCATGCATTAACAGCCCGTAGGAACGCTCGATTCTGTGCGCCTGACACCAGTTGACCGCGTATCCGGCGGCCGGATCGCTTCCGTACTGCTCCGCCAATTCGCGTCCTCGTCGTTCGATTTCCTCATATTTCTGCTCGTACGACATTTCGCTGTCTACTACGTGGAGTATCTGGGCCAGAAAAGGAGCATAGGCCTCGCGTGCCCGAGCGACAATCTCCTCATCCGTCAGATTCCACGCTTCTTCCCTGGCCTGCTCGTTCACAGCATCTTCTGCAAGCTGCTCCCGGATTCCCTGCAGAAGCTCAGCATCCGTTCGCAGGCTGTCAAGGACGAACTCGAAGTCCATCTGCAGGACTCTCCCCAGCGACTCCGGCACGCCCTCCATGGCCGCCATCTGACCGCGCAGCCAGCGGAGGGTATCCGTCTCCGGCGGCATGAGATCAAGCGTGTATTGCGCGACACCCCGGGCCATGGCATCAATCGCCATTGAAAGGAAGAACGTCACAAGTGTATCGTCACCCACGTGGCGCGCCAGCCCTCGCGTGGTCAGGCAGCGAGCCAGGGCCGCTCCATAGTGCCCATCGAAAGCCAGTGTACGCGCGTCAACTGCCAGAAGAAAAGTGAGCTGACGCGCCTGCCCACCCACTTGCATTGTGGCCACAGTCCCGTCCGGCAGCGACCATCCCCACGTACACTGCGGAATCTGCGCCGCCATCTCCGCCAGCCGAATGGTCTGTCGGCAATAGCCGAGATAGGCGCGGATTTGGCCGTCGGGCTCGCCGCCGCGCAGAATGTCGTTAATCCGACGCGACATTTCGCCGTCGGGCTCCGGCCGCGACAGGAACGCCTGGTACCAGAGCAAGGCGGCGTTGTCCGGACTCGGCAGTCGGGCGCTCTTCATCCAGGGCGTGATCTCGGCGCCTTCGCGGACATAGATCTGCTCGCCGAGACGGCTGTAAACGCCATCCAATACATCGGAATACCCCTCCCATTCCGGAGGCAAGAATCCGTTGGGATCGTATCGCTTCGGGTCAAGCTCTTGCGCACGGACAGATGCGGTCAGAGCCGAAAGTGCCATCAGGGCGAGGGCCAGTCTTGCTGATGTCAATCGGGCCATGAGACGATCTCCTACTCCAAAAGAATCATCCGCGTTAGTCACTACGCAGCCTATTGTAACAGACGCACGAGCCCATCAAAAAATCAAAATCGCGCTTCCCTCCGGCTGGTGTCTCTGCAATCGTTCGGGCATCATGGTCTTCGACCCTGCACAACTACGGGTGGCAGCGTCAAGTCCGAAGGGCTTGGCGATGGCGCAACGCCCGGAGCTCGTATCGCGCCACACGCAGCAGACAACTCCCCCATCGCCAAGCTGGCGCTTGACGCTGCCACCCGCATGCCAAGATGTTTTCAGAGCAACGCCTTTCTCGGAAGCGGGGCGCGGCGCGCGAAACGCCCGTGTCTGCCTCACACAACGCAGAGCGGTTCGACTCTACTGGCGCTGCTTCAACATCCCAGGCGGTCAGGGCAGTTCCTGGAGCGTGACTTCGAGTTCGGCGCGGCCGTCGGGGCGGCGGACGCCAAGCTTGATCACGTCGCCGACGTCATAGGAATCGAGAATGCGAAAGAGGTCGTTCAATTCCTTGACAGGCTTGTCGTCGATGGCAACGATGATATCTCCCATCAGCAGGCGTCTGCGTGAATCGTATCGCATGGGTCGCACGCCCGCCTTTTCCGCGGCACTGCCCGGCGTGACCTCCAGAACGAGCACGCCTTCGGTGCCGAGTCGCCGGACCATGTAGTCTTCGCCCGGCCGGATGCCCAGGCCCGCCTTGCTCACCTTCCCGTTGCGAATGAGCTGAGGCACCATGCGGTTGACCACATCCACCGGCACGGCAAACCCGATGCCGGCGTACGCGCCCGACGGGCTGACGATCATCGTATTGATCCCGATCAAACGGCCGGCGCTGTCCAGCAGCGGACCGCCCGAGTTGCCCGGATTGATGGCGGCGTCCGTCTGGATCACCCCCTCGATGGGGCGACGCGTCACCGACTCGATCTCCCGGCCCAGCCCGCTGATGACACCGGTCGTCAACGTCTGGTCGAAGCCAAAGGGGTTGCCGATGGCAAAGACCTTCTGTCCCACTTGAAGGTCGCCGGAGGTGCCGACTTCGATGGACCGAAGGAGGTTGACCGGCGCGTCGATCTTCAGGACCGCCAGGTCCTTGTCGGGCTCGACCCCAACCGGCTGCGCATCCCAGGTGCTCTGGTCCGCCAGGGTCACCGCGATCGCCTCGGCGTTCTGAACGACGTGAAAATTGGTCACGACGTACCCCTGGTCGTCCCAGAGAAAGCCCGAGCCCGTGCCCTGCGGGATCGCGGTGGCGTTGAAGCTGAACGGGCTCCGCTGCACCGCCAAGTTCGTGATGTACACCACCGAGGGCGAGACGCGCTCGAACAACTCGATGGTACTCTGCTCGTCCTGGGCCAAATCGCCCCGCGGCGCGACCGTGCGCGGTCCAGCGTCCTTGTCGTGCAGACTGCGAAACCACGGCTTCATCTGAAAGACGATCAGCACAAAAACCAGCACGACCAGCAGCATGACCAGGCGATGGCCGGGATCGGACCCGCGCCTCACATTCGTTCGATAGGCATCTCGTTCCATGGCATTCTGCTCCCACGATTCCGTTTCGCGAAAGACACCGGCGGTCGCCACATACAACGGCCGCCTCTGGACCCCAATGATAGACCGCCGGCGCCGGCTTGTCAAAACACGATTCTGCCCTCCGGGCATGCCTTCGCGCGTGAAGAAGCGGGCGGCGGAGCCGTCGTGGGGCCGGTGCCACCGCCCAAGGTGCTCTTCGGAATCTGCAAAACTACCGGCGAGCAGCTACGAGGGGTGGCAGCGTCAAGTCCGAAGGGCTTGGCGATGGCGCAACGCCCGGGGCTCGTATCGCGCCACACGCAGCAGACAAGTCCCCCATCGCCAAGCTGCCGCTTGACGTTGCCACCCTGAGTACCCATATCAAGGTCTATCGAGAGATTCAGCAGGCGTTTACGGTTCGTCCACTTCGAGGCCCGCTTTCTCTAATGCCGTCAAGGCGCGCTTGTGGCCCTCTTCATAGCCGTACCACGTATCGAGGACCTTGCCCTCCTTGTCGATGATGTAATTCAGCGGGACCCCCGTCGTCTTGTAGCCGTCAAAGCCGATCCTCTGCGCTTCGCTCGACGCATCCAGGACCGTGGGGAAAACTGCCGAGTTCTCACGCAGGAACTTCTTCGCAATCTCCTTGTCGTCCGAGAAGTTGAAACCCAGGAGGACCAGCCCCTTGCTCTCGTATTTCTCGTGCAGCTTCTGGAGATGACGCATCTCCTTGCGGCAAGCCGGTCACCCCGCCCGCCATATGTAGAGCCAGACGATCTTGCCTCTGTAATCCGACAGCTTGATCTTCGTTCCGGTCGCCGAAGCCAGCTCGAAGTCCGGCGCTTCGGCCCCGGGCTTGAGCAGGAGGTCTTTTCCCCTGGGCATCTCCCACTGCGTCCATCCTTCCGGGGGGGTCCAGACGAACCTGTCGTCGGGGATGTTCGCGTCGATGACAATGTCGGACCACCGCTCGTGCATGATGCTGTCGTGGGAGACCCGGACGATCTGCTTGATCTTGCGCGGCAGATGGTCTTTCTGCGACAGCCAGAGATACCAGCTCCGCTGATGCTTCATGAAACTCACTTCAATGACGTCGCACTCTTCGTCGCCGACCTTCTCCGTCCCCATGCCCTTGACGCCGTCCAGGTAAGGTTGCAGCGAATCCGTGTAGCCGTGAAACGTGCTGGGGTCGACGATCATCCACGTCCCTAATATGACGACTTTGTGCCCGATCGAGTGTCGGGCCAGCGGGGCGGCAGCCTTTATGTACACGTTGCGCTTCGTCTTTTCGTAGCCTTCGTCCGTCTCCACCCAAAAACGCCGACGCTCACCGCTCCAGAACAACCACATGGTCTCTCCATCCCCGACAAGCGTGGCGCGCGTGGCGCCTTCGGCTGCGGCAACTTCCACGCGGAAGTAGTTCGGCTTCTTGAGCCAAACCGTGTAGGTGCTGGGATTCTCCTCATCGCCGTCCCACCAGTGCCGGCCTCGGTACGAGAGGGTCTCAGCCCGGCGCATCGTCTCGATCATCGTTCGATACAGGGCCTCTGCCACCGGCTCGTCCTGAAAAACCTCGGCCGCCGGCGGTGGCTCTTCCACCGCTCCCAGACACTCACTGGTCGGGCTCGCCGCCAACAGCACCAGCAGAACAACGCCAGGCCAGGCCATGGTCCAACCCTGTTTCATCGCTGTTTCCTTTCACAAAGAGACTGGTGGGCGCTCATGACCCGCCGCACACCGGGAACGCTCTCTGATCAGTATGACGCACTCGCCCCCTCGGCGTTAACCACTTTCGTACCGCACAAGTGTCAAGCATGTGTCTGGAGGGTCAATCGTCATGGTGCGCGATCAGTCGGAGGGTTCGCATGGATCGCTGACGTTCACGCCCAAGGTTGCCAGCATTCGGAGCCCCCGCTCGTCTTGCTCGTCATAACCCAGCCAGGCGAACGCGACTTTGCCGTCCCGGTCGATGAGGTAGTTGACCGGGGCGGCGCGGGCCATGTAGGTCATGAAGCCGGTCTTGATAGCCTCGTCCGAGGAATCGAGGACGTTCGGAAACGTGATCGCGTTCTCGCGCAGAAAATCCAGGCCGCTTTGCCTGTCGTCAACGAAGTTGAAGCCGAGAACGACGAGGCCTTCGCCCCGGTGCTTCCGGTACAGCCTCTCGAGATAGGGCATTTCATCCCGGCACGGCGGGCACTGCACGCGCCAAAAAGTCAACCACACGATCTTGCCCCGATAGGCCGACAGTGTGACCTTGCCTCCGTCCGCCGATTGCAGCTCGAAATCCGGCGCTGGTTGCCCCGGCTTCAGCAGCCTGTCAGCGAGTGTGGGAGGCTGCCACTGCTGCCATCCTGCCGGAGGCTTCCAGACAAACTGCTCCAATGACATCGGCGCGTTGAGCGTCACGTTCGACCACTCCTCCCGATCCTCCACGACCTGTCTGGATCGCAGCACCCTCTTGAGCCGACGCGGCAGGTTGTCTCGTTCCGATATCCAGACGTAGTGGCTCCGGCCGTGATCCAGATAACTGACCTCAATCACGCGGCAAGCCTCATCGCCCACCTTCTCAGAACCCACCTCTCGAATGTAATCCGTATGCGGAGCGAGGCTGTCTTTGACTCCCTGGAAGGCGGATGGATCGAGAACCGGAAACCAGTTGCTCTTCTTCAAGACCACCGCATGCCCGATGGAGTACCTGCCGGGCGGAGCCGGTTCCTTCATGTACACTTTGAAGCGGCTCTTCTCATACGCCTCCCGGTCCTCTCCGCTGAACGACGGCCGTCCGTTGGGCCAGTGGCTCCACGCATGTTGACCATCGCCCACCAGGACTCCGCGTCGATCGCCGTCGCCCAGCCGCGCATCGACGTGGAAGTAGTTTGGCTTTTTCATCCGCACCTTGTACGAGCCGCGACCCAAGGGTCCATCGTCGGACCCGTTGCGAAAAGCACTCTCATACGACAAGGTCTCGGCGCTCTTGATTGTCTCGATCATTCTCTCGTACAGGGCCCGCGCCGCCGGCTCATCGCGAGAAGCCGCATCCGTCGGTGGCTGCGCCGCAGCGCCGAGGCATTTCCCGGCTCGACATGCCACCAGCGACAGCCCAAGAAGAAATCCGAACCACGTTAGCGTCCTATTACGCTTCATCGCAATTACCTTTCACAGATCAACGGCCAACCGACGGGAATTGTCGCCTGTGCAGGAGGAAGAGGCCGATTCCGCCGTAGACAAGCATCAGCATGAGGCTGTGCGCGGCGACGGCAGCGCTCTGGAGCAAGCCGTGTTCTCTCGTGGCGAACTGGTTGAGCAGCACGAAGGGGGGACAGGTGTACTTGAGAATATCCAGAATCATCTTCGCCCCGGCGTGGCGGTATTGGCTGGTGTGGAGCCTCAGCAGGTCCACGCTGAGAAGAACGAAGACCAGCGCCACGAACAGCAGCAGGGAATTGTAGCTCCGTCCCACCACGACCGAGAGCGAGGTGGACAGCGCCGCCCAGACGATGAATAAAAGCCAGGCCGCGACCAGCCAGGACCCGAGATTCTCGATACCGCCTGCCCCGGTGACGCCCTGAAGCACCGTCAGAAGGACGAACGCCAGGAAGAGATGCACCGCCCCCTGGAGCGAGAGCCCGATCAGCCGGTATACGTAGAGCTCGCCCGGCCAGAAGGGCTTGGCGATCAACACGCGGATGCGCCCCGAAGCGATATCGTCGCCGATGACGCCGGCGCTGAGCAACAGAGGCAGCAAGCACCCGCTGCAAATCCACAGCAACTGCCCGAGCTTCTCGGCCTCCGGGCGAAACAGCGTGTACACCAGACCGTAGAAGGCCAGCCAGCTTAAGTGCACCATCCAGATGTAGAGCTTGCGACAGAACGTCTCTTTCAGCAACTCATACGCTCGCATCCGTCACGTCCTTTCCCTGCACAACCGCACGAAGACATCCTCGACGTTCTCTCTTTGCAGGTGCACGCCGGTGATGCGCGCCCCGCCCCGGGCCAGCTTGCCCACGGTCTCGGCCACGTCCTCGGCGTCCTCCACCGCGATCACCAGCTCGGACCCGGACGTGCCCAGCACTCGCGACGGTCCAAGAACGCGCTCGGCAACGTGCCGGCCGTCCGAGAGACACTCCACGTGCAGTCGTCTCCCCTGGCGCGCGACCCTCTCCTCGGCGAAGGTGACGATCCGGCCCCGGTGCATGAACAGATAGTCGGAGGTGAGCTTTTCCAGCTCGCTCAGACGATGGGAGCTCACCACGATGGAGGCGCCTGCATCGCGCAGCCGCACCAGCAAGTCGCGCAACTGAATGATGCCCATTGGGTCGAGGCCGTTGCTGGGCTCATCGAGCAGCAGGACCTGCGGCTCGTTCATCAGCGCGATCGCCAGTGCCAGCCGCTGCTTCATGCCCTGCGAGAACTCCGCGCACGCCCGGTCGGCGAAGTCCTGCATCTGGAGCTGTTCGATGGACCTGTCCACCTGATCGGCAATGGCTTCGCCAGGCAAACCCAGCAGGGCCGCGTGGTAGCGCAGGACCGCCCGGGCCGAATACCGGCCGAGAAACGCCGGGTGCTCGGGCATGTAGCCCAGGTGGCGCCGCGCCGCCCGGGATCGGGCCGGATGTCCGGAGACGGTGACCCGGCCGCGGGTCGGGAGGATAAAGCCCCCCATCAGGCTCAGCAACGTCGACTTGCCCGCGCCGTTCGGGCCGATCAGCCCGACGATCTGACCCCGGCGCACCGACAGCGAAACCTCCGTCAAAGCGCAGACGGCTTTCGCGCGGGGTACAAACGGACTCCTGTAGACCATACTCAAGCCTTCGCATTCCACCGCTGCCGGTTGCGTGTTACTGTCGGACATACTCCTTGTGTCTGTTTGCAGGCGCACAATCTCCGCTCCTCTTCCAGGGTACGTTACAGCCTCGTTGGCAATATGGTCCAGCCCCGCCGGCAGGATTCGCGGCCGGGGACAAACGTGATCTCGGTTACTCCGGGCTCGGAAAGCGCCAGAGGAAATCGAACTCGGCGTCCCCCTTGGGCGGCCTCGGGGTGCCGTCGTTGTCCTTCTGGTCCGTGCCGACGCTGTAGACGACGAAGCCGTCCGCCGTCTTCTTATACAGCAGTTGCGATTGCTCCACGAACGGGTCGGCGAGCCCCTCCAGGCCGAGCGCATCCAGCGCATCGGGCAGCGTACCGTTGGTCTCTCTGTAGCGCAGCAAGGCCAGCCCCGCCCGCGTGATGCGCATGTCCGCGGCCGCCCGGAGGTAGATCTCTTTCACCCTCAGCGTCGCCGGTGCAAAAAGAGCCGTCAGCTTGTGATGCTTCTGCACCTCGAAGAGCTCCATGTCTCGTGCAATCACCTCTTCCGGAACGTACGGACCTTCGAACTGCTGGGCGGCTTCGAGCATTACCCGCAAGTACGCGGCGTGGTCGGCGAGGAACGCCGGCTTGAACATCATACGCCAGAAGCTGACCCGATGAAACATCTCAGGGATGTAGGAGGAGGACCACTGCTGTGTCACCCGGTACAACTCATCGCGAGACAGGGCGAACACCCACTCGCCGTAGAGCAGCCGTTCACCGTCCACCGCGCGGGCGAGCGGGGAGATGTCATCATAGGCAATGAGAAGCTTCTCGATACGGTCCTGGCACTGCGTGTCCGGTAAAGCCGTTTCGCACAGTTCCCGAGCGGTCGTGCACGATGCGGCGATCATGGCGATGCGCACCATCTGCGGAACGAGATCCGGCTCCTGTCGCGGCGCATTTGCCAAGCGAAGCTGGGTTTCGAGAAGCGCCCAGGCTTCCTCGGTGTTGCCGGCTTCGGCTTCGAGAAGCGCTTTTTCTCGGAGTATGCGCGAGAGGCCCTTGAGATCCAACAGGTTGGGCATGACCATCTCCAGACCGGCCTCGTACTGTCGCTCGAATCGGCACGCCGGCCGCAGGGAGCCCTGCTTCACGATCGACACCGCTTGCTCAACCACATCCAGCCCGAGCAAACGGCGCGTCTCGGCCGGTTCGTTCGGATCGGGTGTGTCCCTCCTGGATCTCTTCCAATTGCCTAAACGGCCCAGGAGGTTCCCCTCACCGTACGGCTGGGCCTTGAGCAAGAGATAGGCGCTCTCGTAGAGCAGCGCCGCATTCTGCGTCTCGGGCACCGCCGCCGGGATAACGTCCTCGGCATGCATGGGCCGGCCGGCTTCTTCCAGAGCCGCATACGCACGGCGGAGCTTCGCCGCCGAGAGGCTCACTGCGATGGCGTAGAGCACGCCCAGCACAACCAGGGCAACGGCGAAACCGGTCACGATTTTCAGAGTTCTCTTGCGCATGTGACATCCACCTTTATCAATGCAAGTCAGGAGTACGCCTCGGAAGCCGACGGCACGGGCAACAAGCGGCTTCGACCGTTTGGTGCGCGAGGCGGATTCGCGACGCCGTTTTCCTGCGCCTCTTCGAGCACCTGCCGCATCTGCTCGCGGTACTCCTCCAGGCGCGCGCCGACGGCCTGGGGCGCCCTGAGATTGGCCGCGAGAAGACGCCGCGCCACCGACCCGTACACCTCCTCGGGCACGCCTTCCAGATCCACCGTCTCCCGCTGAGCCACGCGGGCACCCCCCGCCCGCCCGCGCATCAGCGACCTGTCGGCAGCAAGATTGGCCAGCGATACGATCAGTGCGGCCGCCGCCGCCGAGACAGCCAAACGCCGGAGAGGCACCCGCCACGGGACATCCGCCGGGCCCTCGCGCCACGCCTCCCGTGCCGCCTTTGTCACCCGGGCCTTGAGCTGCCCGATGGGCGCGCCTGGGCGCGCCGCCTGCAACAAACGTTCGACCTTGTCGTTCTCATCATGTCCATGGCTCATGATTTCACATCTTCCAACCAAATCCGCAGTTTTTCCATACCGTAGCGGTATCGACTGGCCACCGTATTCTGCGAGACGTCGAGGAGCCGCGCGATTTCCTGGAACGTCTTCTCTCGATATATCTTCAACACCACTACTTCCCGCTGCCGCTGCGGCAACCGGGCCAGGACCGCCTCCAACTGTTCGGCCAGTTCCACGCGTGCGCTGCCGCCATCGGCCACCGACAGCCACGAATCACCTGCCGGCTCGACGGCCCGCTTTCGTTGCCGCCGTCTGGCAAAGCGCGCGGCCTCGTTGCGAGCGATCTGGTAGACGTACGCGTCCAACCGCCGCGCCCCGGCCAGGTGCCGGCGCTTGCGAACGATCTTGACAAAGACCATCTGAAGGACATCTTCGGCATCCTGCCGGCAACGCAGCATGGCCTGCAGAAACGCAAACAGATCGCCGGCGTACCGGTCCCACAACAACTCGACCGCGGCCGGGTCGTCCCGGGCCAGAGCCGCTCGTATCGGATCGTCGGCCGGATGCTTCTTCAAAGTGCCTTCCTTCGGTTGCTGCATCTGATCAGAAATAGAGACAGGAGAATAACCGCCCTTTTGTCTACGATCTGGGATTTCTTTTGTCAATTGTGCGCCCGCCAACGCAACGGAAGCCGAGCCTCGCGGCGAAGGCCGCTGGAACTTCGGGAAATACGCCGTCAAAGCCGGTTCTCGTCAGTGGGCGTGGAGGTCTTTCAGCAGCGCGGGATAGGCCGAGCCGTGGGGATTGTGGCAGTAGCTGCAGCCTTGTTCGGTCTGCGCGACGGCGGAGTCCAGAAACTTCATTTTATCGAATCCGGATCCCGTCGATTCGTTGGGAAAAGACACATGCGCGGGCGGCTCGCCGTCGTGGCAGGTCAGACAGAATCCCGCGCGTGTGCCCGTCCAGGGTTCGGTGCCGCCGGAATCGGGGTCGATCAGGCGAACGAGGCCCTCGCCGTGGCGGCTGTTGTCATGGCACAGCAGGCAGTCCTTGTCCTCGATCGTGCCGGCGAGGTGCCGGGAAACCAGGTCGAACTCTCCGCCGGGGCCCAGGATCTGCCGACGGCCGTACTGGCCTTCGCGCCGATGGCACTGAACGCACGCTTCGTCCTTCGTGTCGAAGTCGGCCGTGCCCATCTGGCCAACGTGGCATCGCGTGCAGTCCCGCTCGTGCACGTGGTGATAATTCGAGCCCCCGTGACAATCGATGCAGCCCAACTGCTCGGGCAGCGTCACGTTCAAGGTGCAGGCCCCCGAAGTGATTGTTCCGGTCCAAGCGGGCTTCTCCCGGGCCGGCTCGATCTGAGCCAGCGCGGCGTCGGTCACTTCATGACGGTACACCGCCCGGAACTGGCCGGCGACCAGAGCGGTCTCGTCGGAGACTGTCGCCACTTTGCATTCGATCTCGGTCTCAAAGACTTCTCCAGGCCCGATCTCCTGGACGGAGCTGCTCCCCTGCTCGCGTCGGCGCCCTGGCCGGCGCTGTCGGCCGGACGTCTCCAGCTTCAGGACTTTCCCCTTGTCGTTGCTGACGACCAATCTCGCGATCGCATCAGCCGGCTTGTAGTACACGCCAACGGCTTCGTCGGCGGTGTTCTCGAACTTCAACTGCACCGCAACATTGTCACCGACGGTCACCGTCGGCGGATCGAGACTGAGCCCGCACCGCAAGCCGTCTGCCTCCGGACCCCACTGCGCCGCCGGCGCCGGCGGCATATGTCCCTTGTTGGCGACGAGCTTCTTCAGCGTCCTGTCGATGGGCGGAATCCGAAAATCAAACGGTCCGGGGCCGGCGTAAAACACGACCTTCCCCTCGATGTCGACTACAGTCACACGCACTGGAGCCGCTCTGTAGTCACGGTTGACCTTGCCGTCCATGCCGTCGATGACCATCGGCGCCGAGAATTTGTATCGGCTGACGCATTCCGTCGCCAGAATCACGCGCTCGTTGAGGTTCTCAGGTCGGCCCACGATTCCCGTCCGGTTGCCCTCTCCGAGCATGTTCGGATGGGCCTCGCGGATGTAAACGATGAGGAACTGAATATGGCTGCCGTACGACGCGTACAGCTTTTCGATCTCCGCGGCGCGGGACGTGAACGGAGGTCACGTATAGCTGGACATGATCAGACAGACGGGCCTCTTGCCGCGGAAAGACGACAGGCGGATCGTGTCCGTTTCGCTGATGACGCCGATGGGCTTTCCGTTCGGATCGGTCGTGATCGTCAGCCGGGGCAGGTCGAAATCTGGGGCGAACTCGCCGACCCGGACCAGCGAGCTGTCATCCTCCCTCGCCCGCCCGACGCAATCCTCCGCCGTCGTGAACCATAATGCCAGAACCGCGAGGGCCAACGCCAGCGAACCAAAGACGACCGCTCCCTGAGTACCGCTCTTGCGAAACCGTTCCAATATCGACTCCTCACGACAAACGCCGTTAATATGTCCCCAGCGACGGGAACGTGAAACGCCGAACGTTTATCATGCTACCAACGATGCCCGCCGTTCTCAACAGAAAACCAGCGCCGCCCAGGCTCGCGGCGCGCATCTGCGCCGTCAGAGCTGGAGGGCAATCACCACCGTCGACAGCGCCGGCACCGTGCATCGCACCGCGCCGTCTTCGATGCCCACGCCCGCTGCTTCGGGGCGGACGGTATGGGGTCTGGTCAGGGTATTGCGCGCTTCCAGCGTCCCCGGCGCCACGATCTTCATCGTGGCACCGGCCGGAATTGCATCGCCTGCCAGCTTCACTGACAGCCGGGCGGTTGCCGGTTTGGGATTGACGCACTTGAGATAGACGGTCCGGCCGTCCTGCGATTTGGTCGCGACGCTGTTGAGACCCTCGCTATCCCCTTCCAGTGCGATACGGTACGGCGCGTAATGCTCGCGCCACAGCTTCATCACCACGTAATTGGGGGCCGGAAACCAGGAAGATGCGTCGAAGTTGATGAACGCGTTGTCCCACGCCGAGGCCGAGACGTGACGCAGGAACAGCGCCGGGCCACCGATCTCGAAAACGTCGCCGCAGCGCTCGAAGGCGTTGAGCAGCCCGCCGGCGTAGAGTCCGGTGCGCCAATCGGTACTCTGGGCGTTCCACTCGGAGCAGTAGATCTTCAGCTTCGGATTCTTCGACCCGGCGATGATCTCGCCCGTCTGTCGGATGAAGCGCTCGTAGTTGTAGGGCCCCTCGGCGTATCGATCGGGGTTCTCGTAGTGATGGATGCTGAGGTAGTCGATCAGCTCGGCGCAGCTCTCGATGACGCGCTGGTTCCAGTTCAGGTTGAATCCGCCGCTGCCACAGGCGGCCAGCTCGATCGACGGATCGGCCTGGCGCATCGCCGGGGCGAACTTCTTGATGGCCGCGATGTAGTTGTCCACGCCCATGCCCCACGTCTCGTTGTCGATCTCCCAGTACTTGACGTTGTAGGGCTCGGGATGGCCGTTGGCGGCGCGGATCTTGCCCCACGTCGAGTCGGCCGGACCGTTGCAGTACTCGATCCAGTCCAGCACGTCCCGGAGGAAATCGTGCGTCTCGGCGTCGGCGTTCCACTGCGGAGTCCCGATATTGACGACGATCAGCGGCTCGGCCCCGACCTTGCGACACATCGCGATGAACTCATCGGTCCCGAGGCTGTTGATGTCAAGATCGTCCCACAGCTCGCGCGGTGTGACGCGGCGCTTGTGCTGCGGGCCGATACCATCCTTCCAGCGATACGGCGACGCAAAGCACCCCCCGGGCCAGCGAATAATCGGCGGCTTGAGCCCGCCGATGGCACGCAGCAGATCGGGCCGGAAGCCCCCGGCCTCCTGCCACATCCGCGGCATCAGGCTGACCTGGTCGATGGCCACCTGCGCCCCGCGCGGTGCGGCGAGCTGAAACGTGGCGTTCGCGTCCGAGACCTGCGGGCAAAACTGGAACTTCAGCTCGTGCCAATTCTCGCTCGGCGCCGCGAGTTTGCGCCGGGCGATGGTCTTGTCGCCCGCGAGCAGCCGCACGATCAGTCCGCCCCGCGCCGAGCCGCGCGCCCAGAGAGAACCGGCGTACGTCCGGCCGGCGCGGACGCTGAACTTGCTCTGCTGCAGGCCGGTTTCGCCTTCGCTCGCGTCAATCGCAATACAGGCGTCGCTGTTGAGCGGATCGTCGGACTCGATGCGTGCGGCCCCCGGGCCGAATACGCTCCAGTGCCGGGCGCCGAATGTCTGCTCCATCGACGAAGGAAGGCCCTGAAACAGAACGCCACCATCGAGCGAGGTGACTTTCAGATTGCGGAACTTCGCCCGGGTGGACCAGGTCCCGACGCCGACCTGCCCCGACAGGTGCGGCGATCTCTCGTCGGTGTAGTCCAGGACCCGCTCGCCGTCGAGCCAGATCTGAATGTGATTGCCTTCGCAGCGGACGCGGATCTTGTACCACTTGCCCGTCTCGATTCTCTCCTCAACCGAGGGACCGACCGCGCCCCAGCGCCGGCCCTTGACGCCCTTCTCCAACTGATGGCGCGAGTTGTTCCAGCCGCCAAGGTTGCACCAGTAGAATTCGTCGGGACTGGTCATGCGAAAGAGCACGAGAAACCCCTCGGCCCCGCCGGTCTTGATCGCTTCGAATGTGAATTCGTAATCGGTCCAGGATGGATCGCCGAACGTCATTCGCTGATTGGTCCCCATGCCCGCCTGGACGACGTGGCCGTCCTCGATGGACCAGCGGCCGCCCGCGTTCTCCTCGAAGCTGCGGTTCCAGACCAGCTCGCCCCACAGCCCGCCGTTGGCGGAATGGTAGATGTGCTCGAAGAAGTGCCCGTACACCTTCTCATCGATGCGATTCACCACGCTGTCCGGATCAATCGTGTACGCCACCGCAAAAGGCGTCTCCCCCTGCCCCGCCACAAGCGAACCGCACGCTAAAACAAACAACACAACGCCCAAAACCCGCGCATCCTTCATCATTCGACCCCGTCGCTCGTACATACACCGACCCCTTCTATTCGCACACGCCTGTTGACACCACGTCCGGCGGCAACCGCTGCGCCGCCAACGACCGACCCCATAGCGTACGCGCCCAACCCAGCGCATACAACGCTATTTTGCGTTTTCCATTCACCTATTTGCGAATGCGGGCGATACGCGGCTTCAGCTTCGATTGTCTCGCTCAATCCACAGGTACATCCGGCTGCGCCAGTGCCCGCGCGACAGCACGCACGACGCCACTACGATCCCCCAGGGCATCGTGCTGTATCTCGCCGGCAAAGAGAGCGTTAAGACGGACCTTCCAACACTCATCCTGCCGGAGCGTCCGCAATTGTGCGGCGGACCATTCGTACCCGAGACTGGTCAGCCGCCATACGACAAACGCCCGCAACACGTCACTGTCGGAGGTCAGATGTTCCAGTAATGACGCTGTTGCCGCATCGGAAAGGGACGCATAGACGGCCTCCAGGAACACGTGGCTGAAATCCACCCGGCGCTTCGGAAAGGCTTCATCAACCCTGATAGCCCTTCCAACCGGTATGTCGTAGGACTCCTGCACAGGTGGTGACGCAGCCACTCTCTGAAACACCTCCTCGGCAAGTTGGCTGTCGGCCAGTCTGCAGATTACCTCGGCAGTTTCCTCCAGGTCGCGGTGAAAAGCGAGGTCGGCGAATTGGGTCTGTTGCAGGTAGGACGTCAGGAGACGGGCCGCACGGGGTTTGGGCAATACCCCTAACGCCTCCCAAAAGGTCTGCACAAGATTCCTGCGCTCGGCATAGGCTCCGTCTCGCTTCCGGGCCTCTTGTCGAGCCTCCGGTGTTTCCGCCGCGAACGCCTCGAACGGAGCCGGCGGATTCGGTGTCTCCGAGACCTTTTGCACAACCGCCTCCATCAGACGCGACAGACGATCCTCAGCTTCCTGGCCGTCACTGATGCGTGCCAGAATCCTGGCAGAATACAGCAGCGATTCCAGCCTCGACGGGCCCGGTCCAAGAGATTCCGGCTCAGGGCTCTGCTCCACAAAAGCTGCCATGTCCTCCTCAAAGACCTGTTCGAGCCGGTCCTTTACACTTTCGTCACCCCATTCGGCGCGCGTGCGCAGCACGGGATAGACAGTCGGTTCCTCCAACGCGTCCAGAACGATCGAACGCGCGTCCCGTCCACAGGAGTTCAGCAGAGAAAAGAGCCTGCCATCTCCCAGCGGCTTGCCTGATGTTCTGCACGCGCTGATAATTCTCGCCAGGTCCGACGGCGCTGCAAGTCCCAGACGAGCGGTGGCGTCGGGGGCGACGTTGCGCCCGCCGCTGGAATCCGAGCGGGGGTCCGCCCGCAAGGCCACTCGTTCGTAGGTGTCGTGACTCGCCTGGGGGAGCGGTCGATAGCTCGATAGCGGGTCTACGAAGGAGTCCTCAAGCTCCTGCACCCGATGCGCCGCGAGATGATTCGTCGCCAGCAGGATCACCCAGGAGATGATCAGGAGGACGGACATCATCTGCGCCACCTTGGCGCGCGTCGCAAGAATCTGACCGGTCTTGTCAAAGAAGCGCCGCAGGCCGTCAAGAAGAACGATGCGTCCATCTGAAACATGCGTGCAAACGATACCGATGGACAAGGACGTGACAATAAGCACAATCACAGACCAGACGACCGACAGCACGTTTGACCGTGTCATTTCTGAAATGGGAAACGTCAGAAGACCGGCCGTCAGGGCCAGCACAAAGAGAAGCTGGACCACACGGTTGCGTAGAAGGCGCGCGTACGGGATCGCACGAAAGACGTGGTGTCTGTATGACGCAATGGCCCAGATGATAATCCACAGTATGGACCAGACAAGGACGAACCCAAGTCGCTCCAGCCAGAAATGGACACCGGCGTACCTCGCGGCGAAGGTGAGCGTGTCGACGACAAGCAGAACCATGCCGGACAGCCACAACAGCCCGCACACGATCGCAGCCCACCTGCGCGAACGCCGGAATCGCAACGGGTCAACGGGACGCACCCGCGACAGAAGTAGCAAGAGGCCCCAGAGAACGACCGCCGACCCTGCAAAACCAAGACTCCAGTAGAACTGGCCCCCAAATCTCTCCCCCAGGTATGATCGCAGAAGGAGCAGACCAAACACGCCGGTCAAACCGACGCCGAACATGACGTAGCCTCCGATGGCAACCTGCGCGCGATTGGCTCGACCACGGACCCGATTGACCGGCAACAAAGCAAGCCAGGCGAGCAGCGCCGCCGAAAACGCCAGGGACGCCGGGGCCCAGGCCCAAGCGAGTTTCACCGTATCACGCAGCACGTGAAACGGCCTGTTGAAGCACTCTTTGAGAATGGGTTTGATTTCGTGCGCCTGGCACAGCCGATAGCGACTCAGGCGCGCCTCGTCTTCGGAGAGTTCAAGCTGTCGCAGCCTCAGTCCGTCAGCAACGAGAATCAGTCGAAAACCTGTGTCCAACACGCTGTAACCGGCCGTATTGTCGATGAATCGGCTGCCCATCTGCGAGACCTGCTTCGTCAACCGCCGTAGTAATGAAGGGTCGAACTGCACGTATTGCTTGCCATGCCCCAGAAACATGAAGAGGCCCGCGTACATCTTTGTGTCGGAGAAGTCCGCGGCGATTCCGTGCAAGGCGCTTATCCCCGCATGCCCGGCCAGACCTTCGATTCGTTCCGCATACATCGTCCGGGGCAAATACAATTGCGGCAAGCCGTTGCCGAGTTCGAACTGCTCGACGGCCTCTTCCTCGCGGCCGGGTGCCCACGGCTGGCTCAGCAGTATCCAGCCCTTCAAGTAGCGATAGTGAGCGTTTTCCGGGCTTAGCGTCACCAGCTTGTCGGCCAGGGCCAGGGCCGCCCGGGGATCGACGCAGTTGGCGTCCGTCAATCTCTGTGCGAGTTGAGCGAGAAAGAACTCATTTTCAGGGTACTTCTGCACCCACTGTGCCAGTTGCGCATCGTTCGGTTCGTTGAGGCAATACCGTAGAATGTCGGCTGCTTCCGGGTCCGTCGCCGCCACTTCATGCGGCACACTCTCCTTCGCTGCCGGGCCCCCTCTCGGTCGGCCCATATCTGCGTACCGCCAGATCCGCCTGACGCTGGGGATTTCGTATATCGTGACGCCGACGCACGCAATGAGAACAACAATCCGCACTTTCGCTCCAGGTCGCATTCCCGGCCTCCACACTGAAGGACCAACTTCCGCTTCGATAACGCCTGCCTCTCTGAAGGACGCACCACGGTCAGGAAATATTCGCGCATGATAAGGCTAATTCCGCGAAAAGGACAGGAGAATTTCCCGCTCCGGACGAATCCGCCGTCTGCGAGCCCCCGGGCGGAGACGCCGGGATTTTCGCCTGTCGTCGATGGCGCTTTGCCGTTAGAATTCGACAGTGCGTGGCGATCAGGCCGGAACTGCAAGTGACGTCATAGTTAAGGGATTTGGGGGATGCCGATGGACAGGAGATTTGAGAGCGTTGACGAGATTCTGGATTTTGCGATTGGCAATGAGGAGGAGGCGAACCGGTTCTACCTGGACTTAGCGGCGAAGATGGACGTGCCGGCGATGAAGCAGGTGTTCGAGGACTTCGCGCGGGAGGAGCAGGGACACAAGGCCAAGCTCGAAGCGGTCAAGCGCGGGGAGTACTCGTTCGGCGCAGGCGCGGTACAGGTGCAGGACCTGGGTTTGGCGGACTATCTCGTGGAGCACGAGCCGACGCCTGGGATGAGCTACGCCGACGCGCTCATTCTGGCGATGAAGAAGGAGAAAGCCGCTTACAAGCTGTACCTGGACCTGGCCACCGTGGCGGAGGCCGAGGAACTGACGAACCTGTTCCTGGGCCTGGCGAGCGAAGAGGCCAAACACAAGCTTCGCTTCGAAATTGAGTACGACGATGTGGTGCTGAAAGAAGATTAGCCGAGCGGCGTTACCGCTCGGAAATCCGAAATACGAAGCACGAAATCCGAAGCAAATTCGAATGACACAAATGCGAATTCTTCAAACGGAGAAGGCTTCGGTGATTTGCGTTTCGAGATTCGTGCTTCGAGTTTTACAGAGATCAGGGGAGAATCGACATGCGACGGTGCACAGGCGCTTTGATTGTGACACTGCTTGCGAGCAGCGTCCTGGCAGCGGTTGAGCCGGTTTATCCGGGTACGGAGTGGGCGAGAAAGAAGCCCGCCGAGGTGGGCCTCGAGGCGCAGAAGCTCAAGGCGTTTAGCGATTACGCCGGCGGGTTCGGCTGCGTCGTGAGGCACGGCTACATGGTCTACACCTGGGGCGACGCCGCGCGCCGGCAAGACGTGGCTTCGGCGGCCAAGCCCGTCTACGCGCATTTCCTCTTCAAGGCGGTTCAGGACGGACGCATCTTCAACCTCGACGAGCCCGTCTGTCGGTGGGAGCCGCGACTCAAGAAAATCAACGCCAAGCTCGGCTACAAGGACGCGCGCATCACCTGGCGACACATGGCCAACCAGATCTCCTGTTACGGGCTGGCGGAAGAGCCGGGCACCGCCTACGCGTACAACGACTGGCAGATGTCGCTGCTGTTCGATACGCTGTTTGCCAAAGTCTACGGAGCCACGCACGAGACGGTGGATTCCCAGGTCTTCCACGCGCAACTGACGGACCCGATCGGCTGCCAGGACAACCCGACGTTCATGGCCTTCGGGACGGGAGACCGGGCGGGCCGGCTGGCGATCTCGCCGCGCGACTTCGCGCGGTTCGCCCTGCTCTACCTGCGAGGTGGCAAGTGGAAGGACAAGCAGCTCATCAGTCCCGAGCTGGCGAAGATGGCGGTGACGGACCCGGTGCCCAACGCCATTGCGAGGGCGGGCAACGAAGCGGCCGAGATGATCCCGGGCCAGCGCTCCATCGGCTCGCGCCGGATTCCCGACAACCAGACCGACCACATGGGCAGCTATAGCTGGCTGTGGTGGATCAACGGCGTGGACCGCGAAGGCAAGCGGCACTGGCCCGACGTGCCGGTCAACGCCTACGGCTGCTTCGGCCACGGCGGCATCCGCGCCGTCGTCGTCATTCCCGACCTGGAGCTGATCGTGAGCTGGAACAACACTCGCATCGAGGGACGCGACAAGGAAAACCACGCCCTGGACCTGCTTCTCGACGCGGTCAAGGAGAAGCGGGGAAGCCACGACAACGAGTCTCTGCGAATGTGGGAGTGCGCCGATTGGCGCTCGCCCGTCCTCGATTGCACCGGCAACCCGTTCGATGTCACGGCGAAGGTCACGTTTCGGCACTGGGAAAGCGGGGCTCAGCGAACGACCGAGATGTTCTACGACGGCAAGGGAAGATGGAAGTTCTATTTTCCCGGAACACGGGCGGGCTACTGGACGCATCACACAACCAGCGACCTGCCCGCCCTGAACGGTCATTCCGGCGGCATCGAAGTCCACGAGAGCGACGGCGAAGCGATCAAAGGCTTCCTGACGCACGTGGGCAACAAGTACGCGATTCAGGGGTGCGACGAAACGGACCTGCACGGATATCTGTTCAACGTCTACATGGGCCGGGTCGAGCATCCGGCTTATTTAGAGGAGTTCGGGTCGGATCTGACGGAGGTTGAGGAAAAAGCGCTGGCCTATCTCGAAGACGCACGCGCCAACGGCTTCGAGGTCATCTTCGTTCATGTGAACAACAACTGGTTCAAATTCGGCGCCCGCCGGCACGACGAGCACGACAGCGTCAACCCCGATCTGGTGACGTTCGACGTGCTGGAGAGAATCATCACGACGGTCCATGCCCACGGCGGCCGGGTGCATATCTGGGCCTGGGGCGACGAATCGCGCAAGTGGACGCCGCTGGGCGTGCCGGGGGGCATCAACGGCGAGGCCGACCGGCGCCTGCAGCGCTACATCGCCGCGAGGCTCGGCCCCCTGCCCGGCTGGACGATGGGATACGGGTTCGACCTGCACGAGTGGACCAACGAAGCGCAATTGAACGCCTGGGCCGAATACCTGCACGAACACATGGGCTGGCAGCATCTGCTCTGCGCGCGAGGGTACCGGCTGCACGGCCCGCACAACATCAACGCCTACGACGGTTTCGGGCGCAACGTCCCGCTGGCGACCAAGCAACACGGGCCGCTCAGCTTCCAGGAGATCGTCGACGACCTCAACAGTGACGTGACCAAGCCCCACCTCTACGAAGAGCGGCACAGCTACCGGCGCGAGGGCTTCAACCTCGACATGGACGGGACACGCCGCCTGCTCTGGTGGGAGGCCATGGCCGGCGGCATGGGTGGCTTCTTCGGCTTCTATCCCGACAGCCCCCACCCTTACCCGAATCCCGAACAACTGCGTATGCACTACGACTTCTGGCACCAGGGCAAGCGCTTCCTGCTGGACATGCAGCGGCCCACCGGGGACCTGATTGAAAACGGTTGCGCCCTGTGGTCGCCCTCGACCGAAAGCGGTGTGCTCTACATCGAGCGCGCGGAAGGAGCGAACGTACGTTTGCCCGCGACGGCCCGGCCCAAACCGATCGTGGCTTTCGACACCAGAAGAGAATTGTCGGAGGGCAGAGCAGATGTCGCCTCGCTTCCGCCAGCGAGCGAGAAGCTTGTGTTCGAGACACCCCGGCGGTCCGATTGGGCCTTTGCGGTCGGCGACATTTCCCAGACAAACAGGCAACATGTTCGGAGATTCATCACAGTCCATCCCGACCATCCACAGTGGCTCGAGCAGACGTCTGAAAACAGGAACGAAACGCGCCCCTTCCTTCTGTGCGGGCCGGGCGATCCCGAGGACTTTCTGTATCGAGGCCCCCTCAATCCCGATGGCACGCGCAGCGGCGACCAGATGCAACTAATCGACAAGCTCAAGGGCACGGGAGCGAACTGCGTCTATTTCCAGGCCGTGCGCTCGCACGGCGGCGACGGCGACAAAACGCACAATCCCTTCATCGACCACGACCCGAGCAAAGGCGTCAACACCAAGGTGCTCGATCAGTGGGAGCAGTGGTTCACCGAAATGGACCGTCACGGCATCGTCATCTACTTCTTCATTTACGACGACAGCGCCCTCGTGTGGAATACGGGCGACAACGTGGGCGAGACGGAGCGCGAGTTCATCCAGACGCTCGTGAATCGCTTCGAGCACCACGGGCATCTGATCTGGTGCATCGCGGAGGAATACGGCGAGCGGCTCAGCGCCGAGCGGGTCCGCAAGATCGCCGCGTCGATCAAGGCTGCGGACGACTACAATCACCCCGTCGCGGTTCACAAGAACCACGGCCTGGATTTCTCCGAGTTCGCCGACGATCCGAATATCGACCAGTTCGCAATTCAGTACAACGTCGCGACGGCCGAGGAGCTGCACGCCGGCGTCGTCCAGGCGTGGCGGCAGGCCAAAGGCCGGTACAGCCTGAATCTCTCCGAAGCGGCCGACTGGGGCACCGGCGCCGAATCCCGAAAGAAGTGCTGGGCCTGCGCGATGGGCGGGGCCTCGGTGATGATCCTCGGCATGGACATCGCGAATACGAGCGATGCCGACTTGCGTGCGTGCGGCAACCTTCTGCAAATCTTCAATCAGGTGTATCAACACGACATGGAGCCGCATGATGAGCTGGCGCATGGCAGCACGCAATACGTCCTGGCCCGGCCCGGCGATCGCTACCTTGCCTACTCGTCCCGCGCCACGGGGCAGATGGGCTTGAAAAACATGATCGCCGGGAAATATCGGCTCCGCTGGTTCGACTGTGTCAACGGGAAAGCAGTATCTCCGGAATCCGTGACCGTGACCGACGGGGACCAGACGTGGAACACGCCGGGAGATTTCGGCGGGGAAGTGGCCCTCTACGTCGAGCGATTGGAGCAGTGAGGCCCATGGCAGCGAGAATACCCCGGACCACGAAGAGCGCGATTTCGACGGGGATGGCGTGGACAAGGGCCAATCCGTGCCGTGGGATGCGTTCCCCCTCGACCCGAAGGAATGGCGCGACACCGACGGCGACGGCATCGGTGACAACGCCGACACGGATGACGACAACGACGGATACAGCGACCGGGACGAACGCCGACGCGGGACCGATCCGCTGGACGCGCTGAGTTTCCCCGCGTAAGATGCGCTCGAACGAAAGAGGCGACAAATGAACGACGTCCAGATTTTCACAACATCGATCCTGGACGGGATTCGAATCCGACAGTACAAGGGCATGGTGATCGAGTAGACGCCCGATTTGGCCCATGGGAGGTCCACTGGGAAAATGGCGAAAACCAAGCGTACCTATCCGGCCCTCGTATTGTTCATTCTATCACCGGTGATTGGCGAGCTTCTCAGCGGCTCGGCTCCACCGGCGGAGTTTTTCCAACCTCTCGGATTCATCATACTCGTGGTACTCTACGGAGGCGGGGCCCTCCTGGTAAGGGAACTGGTGTTTCGCTGGAACAAAGGCTGGCCCAGTCTGCTGGCGCTGGCGGCGGCGTACGGCGTGGCGGAGGAAGCCTTGATGTGCAAGAGCTTCTTCGACCCGGTCTGGATGGACCTGGGCCCGCTGGCCGACTACGGCCGCTGGCTGGGCGTCAACTGGGTGTGGGCCTTCGAACTGACGATCTACCACGCGGTGTTCAGCATCGTGATTCCCATCGCCCTGGCGAACCTGCTGTTTTTTGAGCGGCGTCACAACCGGTGGATGCCGAACTGGGGACTGTGGATGCTGCTGGCGCTGTGGATTCTCAACGGCGTCGTCATCTTCTACCAGATCAGCGAATATCGCCCCCCGACCTCACATCTCGGGGTCGCGGCGGCCGTAACCGCCGCGCTCAGCGTCCTGGCCTGGCAACTGCCGCGCAGAGAGCTGTCGCCCAAGCCCAACCCGAAGCGCGCGTGCCGTCCCTGGCTGCTGCTGGCCCTGGGGTTCGCGGGAGCAGCGATGCTCTTTGCTCTGGTCTGGCTCCTGCCGCACACGAAGATCCATCCGGCCGCTGTCATCCTGGCCATGACGCTGCTCGCCGCCGTCTTCACGTGGGCGATACCGGCCCTGACGGCGCGACCGGGATTCTCGGACAAGCACAGGCTGGCCCTGATCGCCGGCGCCCTGTCGTTCTTCATTCTGCTGTCGCCCCTGCAGGAATGGGACGAGGCCCGATCGGACAACACCGCCGGGATGTCGGTCGTCGGGCTGGCCATCCTGGCGATGCTGCTTTGCCTGGGTCACCGGATCAGGCAGCGGCAGAAAACAAGTGGTTAACATTTCTTGTTTGGCTGCGTCTTACTGGGAGATGGACCATACATGTACACGAGATTCGTGGTCGATGCGGGGGAATCACGCGGACGGTTTGCCTTGTAGGAGCGAAGGGCGATGACTCAAAGCAAAGTCAAGTTGATGCTCTGGGCCTGTCTGGCAGTAACTCTCTGTGTTTGTCCGCAGGCTCTGGCCGCCCGACCGGAGCCAAACGAAGCCGTTCTCGAAGACGCCTTCCAGGACGAGCCGGCGGCGCGGACGCTATACGAGCAGATGATCGCGGCGCTGCGCAAGCCGGAAACGCTGTCCTACAAGAGCCAGTATCGCTGGGAGGCCCAGGGAAAGGAAATCGGCCACTGCACCTACAATATCTGGATGAAGAAGCCGAACTACTTCCTCGTCGAGACGGTGCGGGCCGACGGCGCGGCCGGCGGGACCCTCGTCGGCACCGGGGACGATCTGTATCTCTACTGGCACGGAGACCGGCCGCACTTTAGCATCGAAGACAGGAAGGACTACGAAAAGACCCGCGCGAACGTCTACATGACCAAGCCCACCCCGCTGGCCAGGCACTCGATCGGGCACGAGGTCGGGCGACTTGCAGCGGGGATGAGCATGCCGATCATCGATCCGAGCACCTTTCACGGGTACACGGACTCGCTTCAGCCCTATATTGACGGGGTCATGGGGATGGGGACGCAGGACCTGGACGGCGAAACCTGCGATGTGATCGAAGTGAGCATCATGAAGCACCAGCGGAGTTGGTACCTCTGGCTTTCGCAGAAAGACCATCTGCCGCGCAAGCTCAAGCAGATCGTCCGCGTCTCGTACGACATCATCATCCACGAGCAATGGTCGGACGTCACCGGCGACGCCGAGATCCCCACGGAGAAGTTCCAGTGGACACCGCCCGAAGGGTGGAAGCAATGGAGCCTGCCCAAGCCGGAAGACGTCTTGCTCAAGCCTGGCACCGAGGCCCCCGACTTCGAGCTGCTTTCGGCCACGGGAGATAAGATCAAGCTCTCGCAGTACCGGGACAAAATTGTGTGGTTCTATATCTGGCGGGCGGGGTGACCGGCGTGCCGGGAGGAGATGCGTCATCTCCAGAAGCTGCATGAGAAATACCAGAAGCAGGGATTGGTCATCCTCGGCTTCAACTCGTCGGACGACAAAAAGATCGCGATGGAGTTCTTTCGCGAGAATTCAGCGACATTTCCGACCATTATGGATTCGTCGAACGCTGCGACGCACGTATCTTATGAGGGCTACAAATGCTCCGGCGTGCCGCTCAATTACATCATCGACCGCGCCGGCAAAGTGGTCGATACCTGGTACGGATACGAAGAGGGCCACAAACGTGCCCTGGCGGCATTGGAGAAAGCGGGCCTGAAAATCAAGCAGGAGACTGACGGCGGTTTGCAAAACAGGTGACGGGGCCCCGGGAAGGAGCGAATGCGAAAGACTTCGAGAAAAATACTCACCGGTTTCATCGTCGTGATCGTCGGGCTCAGCGGGGCATACGCCTTCTCACTGTCTCGTGCGGCGGCAAAGCTGCATGCGGCGCAGGAGGCCTTGCAGGCGGACGGACGACCGCTGGATGCGGCCGCAATGATCCCCCCCGAGGTTCCCGACGAACAGAACGCCGCCCCGTTATACGAACGCGCTGCGGCCGCGCTGAAGAGGAAACACGCGCCCAGGAAAACCCTGCTCGAGCATCTGTCGGATCTTTCCCGACGCGCCTTCAGCGATTCAGCCGACCCCGAAACCCGCGCCGAGTTTGAGCAACTCATCAGACAGGATTTCGTCGTCCGTGCGCTGGCCGACATCGAGCAAGGGACGCTGCTTCCGGCGTGTCGATTCAATCGCGATTACCACGGAGGCCTGCTCGCGGAGATGCCCATGGACGAGGACGCGCGGTGGCTCATACGCATTCTGGGGGGCCGGGCCCGCCTGGAGGCCGAAGGCGGCGACCTCCACAAGGCCTGGCAGACCGTTGGCACACAGTTGAGATTCGCCGGTGCGTTCCGCGACGAGCCGACCTGCGAAAGCCAGTTCACGCGCTTGATTATGATCAACCACTCGCGTTATATCATCCAGTTGCTGTGCGAGATCGCAGCACCCGATGAGGGCGAGTACCGGGAGGTCGAGAACCTCCTGAAGGGCCTCGATGGCATCGACCCGCTCGTCCGTGCCGTCGACGCCGAACGACTGCTCAAGGGCGAGTGGCTTTTCAATCTGCCGCGGAACAAACTGTACGAGGCCCTGCCAGAGAACGCGTTAGGGGGGGGCGGCGCGCCCGAGTTCTTCCGCCGTGTGCTGTTTCGGTTCATCACGTACCGACCCCGTTTCCTCGGCGATCACGCCGCCTACCTCCAGCGGATGAGAAAAGGCGCGATGCTGCTCGAAGGCCCGTATGTGCCCCGCGGCACCGAGGGCTACGAAGAGGTCTGGAACGTCCCGGGCAAATACATTCTGACCAACGAACTTTCGCACATGCTTGAGTTCCTGAAAAGGTATTACTGCAGCACGATGACGCAACTGCACCTCACGCGGGCGGGCCTGGCCTTGATGCAATACCGGCACGCGCACGGCGCATACCCGGAGACGCTGGACGAACTGGGACTGGAGGGCCTGATCGATCCGTTCACGGATGAGCCGCTGCACTACCGCAACGAGGGCGAAGGCTTCCTGGTCTACGGTGTCAACGAGGACGGCAAGGACGACGGTGGCACCGAGAGAGAATCCCGCCACGACAAAGAGTTCGACATTCTGTGGCGCTTCCCCCGGCCAATTGAGGAAGACGCGAAGGCAGGATGATACCGGTCTATCGTGTAGCTAATCCGAAAGAAGGAGGTACACTGTGCTTCAGGAAGCAAACGAGCCGAGCGCCGGCAGCGACGCGCACGCGGCCGTCGTGGAATGCCAGCGTCTGACCAAGGTGTACAAGAAGCTGCTCTCATCGCACACGAAAGCGGTTCGCGCCTTGAACGAGGTCTCGCTGTCGGTCCGGCCGGGTCAGATCGTCGGCCTGATCGGTCCCAACGGCGCGGGCAAATCCACCCTGCTGAACCTGATTGCCGGGCTGATCTTCCCCACCGACGGCGAGGTCACCGTCTGCGGACACCCCGCCCGGTCGATCCAGGCCCGACAGAGTCTCGGCTATATGCCGGAACATCCCGTCTTCCTCGGCGGCTACTCCGCCCGCGCCACGCTGCGCTACCACGGGGCCCTACTGGGCCTGTCGCGCGCGCAGATAGCCGCCGAGGAAGAAAAATCCATCCGGCGACTACAGATGCAGGAGTTCATCGACCGGCCTTGTGCGGACTTCTCCCAGGGCATGAAGCAGCGCCTGGCGTTGGGCGTGGCGATGTTGAATGACCCACAACTGCTGTTGCTGGATGAACCGAGCAACGGCCTCGACCCGGTCGGCATCATCCAGTTGCGCGACCTGCTCAAACAACTGCAGGATGCGGGCGCGGCCGTCGTCATCAGCTCCCACCGCCTGGGCGAGTTGGAGAAGCTCACCAGCAACTATATGTTCATGCACCACGGACAGATCATCACGTTCGGGGACAACGCGATGACCGGCCAGGCGGGGCAACTCCTTGTCGGCCTCGAATCCAACGGCCCGCGACTTGCAGAAACCCTGCTGCCGGCTTCCAAGGTGCTGGAGGCATCCGAAACGGAGCTGGCGCTGGCGGTGGACGATCCGGCCGAAGTCCCCGACATCGTGACCAAGCTGGCCCAAGGCGGCGCCCGCATCACCAGCGTGATGGTACAGCACGAGAACATCGAGGAGACATTCCTGCGGCTGTGCGATGAGGGGAGGCAGTAGATGAGGGCCTACGAACTGCTGAAAGAGACGCTCTGGAGACGGCGTTCCATTTGGATCGTGCACGTGGTGTGGCTGGCGCTTTATCTGATGTTCTGGTGGCTGTACTATCCGGACCCGGAGGAGTTCGGCGGCGTGCTCTTTCTCTGCGGCGGTTTTCTTCTGCCGCTGGCGCTCAGTGCCGGGATTATGGGCGACGACATCGCTTCGGGACGAATCTGCGTCGTGCTGACCAGGCCGCTGCGGCCGGGAACGCTCTTCTTCTACCGTCTCCTGGGCCTGTCCCTGCAGGGAGCAATACACTTTCTGTTGGCCGGCGTCGTCATTCTCGCTTTCCATGTCGTGACGCGCAAGGGCTCGACGGAGGGCCTGGCCTTCTGGCTCTTTCTGTCCTGGCTGCTTTTCAACACCTGGGCCGCCCTGTCCACGTCCTCGTCCGTTCTGGTCAGGCGATCTCAGAACTCCCTGCTCCTACTGGTGGCCTTCGTCACTTTAGGCGGCGTGATGAGCATCTTGATCTGGAACCTGCGCGACTACGCCATCGCAGACGTGCTGAAAGGGATTCTCAGGTACGGCTTTCCGCCCCACGAACTGCTGACCGACCTGGGCAAGGGAGAATTCGAGGAAAAGAACCTGGCCCTCGCCGGCCTGCATCTGCCGAGGGCCCTCGTGTATGCCGTTCACAGTCTCCTGTTGACGGTGCTGTACGCCGTGCCCGGAATTCTGATCTTCCGCAAAAAACAGTTCTTTGCCGAACGCGACTGAAACCAGTGATAGGAAATGGGAAACATCCGGCGCTATTGTGTCATCCTGAACGCAGTGAAGGATCTGGGCTGCGGATGGGAAAAACCTCTTTGTCGATAGCCGGATCCTTCGGCTTCGCCTCAGGATGACAAGGAGGCGAACATAAATGAAACCTGTCGCAGGGAATACAGATGAAGAAGAAAACGCGAGTGTGGATCGCGATCATCGTCGTCGGCATTATCCTGGAGAGCTGGGCGCTCTACGTCCTGCGGCCCTCCGGCGGACGCTGGCGGTATGAGTCGATCGTCAAGGACAAGCCCGCCGCCCACGCCCTGTACGATCAGATGATCGCGGCGATGCGCGAGGCCCAGAGCCTGTCCTACGTCTGCTCGTTCAGCGGGCCGGGCGCAAGGGCGAAGAGCTATCGCATCTGGCTCCAGAAGCCCAACTCCTTCCGCGTGGAGGCGGCCGACGCCGCAGGGGCACTGACCGGCACCCTGGTCGGAGACGGAAACGATCTCTGGGTCCATTGGCCCGGCAGGTGTCCCCTGATCGACCCCGAGGACACCAACGTCCCGAGAGAATTGTGGTCGTGCCAATACAAAACGCACCCCACGCCGCTGGGTAGGCACTCCATCGGACACGAGGTCATGGATCTCGGAATCTGGCACATGCCCTTCATCGATCCCAGCACGTTCCACGGATATACGGATTCGCTTCATCCCCACATGGACGGCGTCGCCGGCCGGGGGACCGATACCATTGGCGGCGAGAAGTGCGACGTGATCGAAGTCTGCTTCATGAACGCCCAGCGAACCTGGTATCTCTGGCTCTCTCAAAAAGACCACCTGCCCCGCAGGGCCAAACAGGTGATCCGCGGCTTGGGCACTTTCGTCGGGGTCGAAGACTGGCTGGACGTCACCATCGACGCCGACATCCCACAGGACAAATTCGTCTGGTCGCCTCCGGCAGGCTGGCAGAAATACGTTCGTCCCGACCCGGAGGAGAAGCTGCTCAAGCCCGGCGAGGAGGCCCCGGATTTCACCTTGCGCGCCCTGGCCGGAGGCAAGATCACGCTGTCGGATTATCAGGGCAAGATTGTCTGGCTCTACATCTGGCGCTCGGGGTGACCGGTTTGCCGTGAGGAGATGTGTCGTCTCCAGCAAATCTACGAGAAGTACCAGGACCAGGGCATGCTCATCCTCGGATTCAACACCGGGGACAACAAAAGCATCGCCAAGCTCATGGTGCGCGAAAACGGAGTAACGTTCCCCAACATCCGCGACGCCTCCTTAAGACTGACCTGGAAAGTATTGGACGCGAAGTACCATGCCACGGGAGGGGTGCCGACGAATTACATCATCGACCGGCAACGCAAGGTCGTGGATGCCTGGATCGGGCGCGACCACGCCCGCGCCCTGGAGGCCCTGAAGAAAGTGGGCGTGGAGATAGACCCGAACGATCTGCCGGAACCGGAACCAGAGGACTTCATCGATGAAAGCCTATGAACTCATCAGAGAGACCTTTTTCCGAAAGACCTACGTCTGGGTCGTGCATCTGAGCTGGCTGGTCATCTACGGCCTGTTCTGGCTGCTCTTTCTTCCCGGCGACATGGAAGCGGGCGTGTTCATCTTCCTCTGGGGCGGTTTCTTTCTTCCGCTGGCGCTGAGTGCGGGCATCTTGGGCGACGACATCGCCTCCGGGCGCATCTGCGTCCTGGCGACCAAGCCGTTCTGGCTGGGCCAGTTCTACATCTACCGCCTGCTGGGACTCTCGTTGCAGGGCGCCGTCCACCTGCTCCTGGGCGGGGCGGTGGTCTTTGCCCTTGACGCGCTCATGGGACGGGGCATGCCCAACAGGCTGGGCCTGTGGCTCTTTGCGACGTGGCTGCTCTTCAACGCCTGCGCCGCCCTTTCGGCCTCTCTCTCGGTTGTCGTCAAACGCGCGTACAACTCGCTGGTCCTGCTGCTGGTCGTGGCCCTGTTCTATCTCTTGCTCGGCGTGCTGGCGGGCTATTGGCTGGAACAGGGAACCGCCGACTTCATGCGAAAGCTCATCCGGTTCGCGGGGCTGCCCTTCAATCTGCTGCACGGGATGGCCCAGGGCAAATACGGAAAATACAGCTTCGCCGCCGGCAAGTACGGCCTCACCAAGACCGTGGCCTGCACCGTCCACTGCCTGATCCTCACGACCGTCTACGCCGCCGTCGGAGTGCTCCTGCTGACCCGACGCCAGTTCTTATCGCAACGCGACTGAGAGACAGACACTCTCTCGGTCCCGCCTCACAGGCAGCGACGGGTGGCAGCGTCAAGCGCAGCTTGGCGATGGTGTGTCACGTCGAGGCGGTGCGTGAATCGCTCGGCCTGACTTCAGTCCCCCTCCACCGGCCCGGCGTCCGCGTCGAGCGCCGGCGCTGCCGCGGGGGCTTTCCAAACGCGGCACAAAGGCTTGCCCACGCGTTCCCAGCCAGCCTCTCCCAACTCCGCCTTCGCCTCGTAGCGATATTGCCCGGAGCCGGAATGGCGATACTCGTAGAGGTCCGCCACGCACGGGTTCTCCCCCGCCTCGGCGGGCGGCAGCCCGTAGAAAAGCGGATCGGCCGACGCCGCGGGACGTTGCGCAGTGAGACGCGTGGTCCTGCTCCCACCAGCGCGACTCTGTTGGGCATAGACGGCAATCATGTCTTCCCCGGCACGGTCCGGCTCCACGGCGTAGAACGGTACGGACTCCACTGCATCCCATCCATCCGCCCGTTCGACCCCGTCGCGCAGCGCATAACCCCGATCCTCTGACATCCGATACACCGCTACGGGCAGCACCATGCGAGGATCGTCCAGGTCCAACCGGTACATGATCTGGTTATAGTCGTAGCGCGGCGTCGAGGCTTCGAGCGATCCGGAGAACGTAAAGGAATACGTACCCTCGAAGAAGACCACGCGTCCGCCCTCCCGGTCGAACAGCGGATGATGCTTGGGGTTGTAGAACGAGTACTTGTTGTGCGTCACCACCTTGCGGGCGTAGGCCCAGGGCCCTACGGGCGTATCGGCCTCGGCGTACCAGACTTCGCCGAGCATCGAGTTGCGGCCGAAGTTCTGCACGAACAGCCCTACCCAGCGCCGCCGGTGGGCATTGAAGTAGACCGTGCCGTTATGAGGCAGAATCTTCTCGCCCGATTCGACATCGTAAACGTGCACCCCCTTGCCTTCCTCTTCCAACGCCTTGATAACGGCCGACTTCGCGGAGGCGTCCGCCCCGATCAGATCGGCAAAACGCACCCAGCGGCACGGCCCCTCGGACTCCAGGGTCGTCCAAACCTCATAACGGTTGGGATCGACCACATCATCCCACCGCCCCCTCACGCGCAGCCGCACCCCCATCGGGGACGGGCTCGTGAAGTAGTAGTATTTCTGCCCGCCCACGCTCACAGGAAAAGCGTGTCCCGTGTTGGCATACGGCAAAAAACCCAGCCCCCCGCGCACCAGCGGCTCGAACAGTTGCTTGTCGTCGTTATACACGACCAGCCCCCGCTCGCGCACGTCGCCGAGACCTTTGAGCCGCGCGAATTTGGCGACCATGCGCTCGCGACCATCGCGGTCCTCGACGGTCAGCAACCCGTCGAGCCACACCAGCCCCGGCTCTTTCAACGGAGACATCGGCCGGCTGAATCCCTTCTCATCGACGAAATATTCCAGATCGACCCCGACGGCCGGGTCCAGGCCTCCCCGCCCGGGAAGATCCGATACGGCCCCGGACATCTCGAAATTGCCCAGCGGATAGCCCGGCCGGCCCGTATCGCCCCACATCCAGAACAACCGGTTGCGGTAGAGACACGTGAAGACCGAATCCTGTCCCATGACCTGCCCATTGAGAACGGAATTCCGCAGCGGGACCGGTCGGCCCGTCAGAACGCTGTCACGATAAATCCCCTGACCCGTAACGCGATACAACCGCTCGGCCACGTTCAACCGGTCAATCTCCAATCGCGCCTCGGTCCCGGGCGTCGCCCGCAGGGCCTTGCCGGCCATGCCGAATCCGTCCTTGGGAAACTCATACCCGTGGCTCTCGACGAAGAAGAACACGTCGCGGTCCATCAGCCCCGGTTCGTGGAAGGCGACGATGCCGCCGCGGCAGGTGACGTAGCGAATGTTGTTGGTCGTCCGCAGTTCGACAAGGGGCACGCCCCGGCCGGTCTGCCGGTCCACGACCTGGATGGCAAGGTACCGCTTTGCCCCGGGGTTCGACGCGAAGACCCGCGCGACGCCGCCGGAATAAACGACCACCAGGATGGCCATAAAGGCAACGATCATTTGCAACCGTGTTCTTACAGCTTTACCCATCGTTCCTGTCCCTTCCTTCTGAGTCCTTGAAACCGGGAATAATCTGCCCGCCCGCACCGGCCGACGGCGCTTCGACTTCGCAGGCGCCGACGTCGAAAGGAGAAATCCTCACGGTGCCGTTGAAGTCGCGTTGTGAGACAAAGGCCGCGTCGGCGGCGCCCCGAAGCGCCGAGCCCGGGCGTGGACGATAATCGCGATTCTGCGGATCGGCAAAGGCTGCCTCCACGGCGCCTCCATCATGGAAACGGCGATTGTCGATCTCGGCGCCGCGCACGTGGCCCGAGACGTAGTTGGCACTGAATACGTGTCGGTCGATCCCGGCCGCGTCGACGGCCGCGCCCTCGGGACAATAGACGGCGTTGTTGCAGAAGGTCATATTCTCCGCCTTCGACCAGCGGATGCGAACGCCCGTGGGAGGGCCCACGATCGTGTTGTTGACGATGGTGACATTTCGCATCTCGGGCACGGCCGCGTGCGGCGCCGCCGTGATCCCGGTCGCCAGGCAGTCGAGGATGACGTTGTTCCTGACGACGGCGTCGGAGACCACCTGAATGCCCTCGCCGGCGTTCCAGATAGCGTTGCCCTCGACGATATTGAGGTCTTTGCCACCGCCGTAAACGAAGATGCCCGGGTACTTGCGGCCGATGTTCGTATCGTGGATGACGTTGTCGCGGACGACGTTGCCGTAGGAGCCGAACTTGATTTCGACCCCGTCGTTGCCGCCGCCGCTGGTGCTGCGCAGGTGGTGGATGTAGTTGCTCTCGAAGAGCGAGCCGGTGGTGATGCACCCGCCGTCGTGACAGCCGATGTACATGCCCTCGCCTTCGGTAGGATGCGCGTCGCTCAGGCCCGTATGGTGAATGTGATTGCGGCGAACGACGAAGGCGTCGCAATCGCCGCTGTTCATCGTCAGGGCGTTGTTGCCCGTGTGGGAAATCTCGCAGTTTTCGAACGTGATGTGATGCCCGCGAATGAAGCGCACGCCGGAGCTGCCGCCCTTGAAGCGCAGCCCGCGTACGATCAGGTGGCAGCAGTCGACGAATTCGATGTTGTTGTGCCTGTCGATCTGGTCGGCCGGCCGGGTCAGCAGCGGACTCTCCCGGTCGGCGGCCCGAATGACAATCGGCTCGGCGGCGGTGCCCTGGGCCGTAACGGCCCGCCGGCCGCTCTGCGAGTACGTCCCCCCGCGCAACACCAGCTCATCGCCCGGATCGAGCGAATTCGCCACCGTCTCGAATTCCTCCCGCCCCTGGGCAACCGCCGGATCGATCTCCACCGTCCGCCCGGCGGCAGCCGCCGAAAACAACAGCCCCGCCACCGACAAGACGACCAGCGAGAGGACGTACCTCCCTGATCGTTGCTTCTGAGGGCAGTCCGACGCAAAAACCATTCTCATCTCTCCAACAGGAAGGCTTCGCAGGCGTAATCGACCGCGGTGGCTCTCCCATACTACCCGGCCACGAGATTGCTTTCAAGAAACGCCGCCGACCGGTTTTTCCATGGTATCAGGTCGCAGAAACAGGGAAATGGTTCCCCCGAATTCGGCTCCGATCCTACAAAATCTCGAAACCCGTGAGATGGTCCAGAAATCGGATTGCATCATCGCGATGCATAGGGTAAGACGATGCAAACGCAACATGGCGGCGTATCCGGGCAAAATCAGCCGGATCAATCGGGATGGATTCTATCAGAAGATGGTGAGGTTTCTCCATGAAACGTATGTTGCTTTTGTGGGCGGTCACGACCCTGGCATCGACGGGGACACTTGTCGAACGTTCTGCACAAGCGCAGCCGGCGCCGCCGACCGAGGCGCGCGACCTCGTGGTGTTCATTGCCAAAGAGAAGCCGCACCTGTATCGCCTGGTCGGCCTCAAGCCCGTGCCCTATGGCGCCGCCCGGTTCTACAACCCCAAGTCCATCGTCGCCGACGCCCGACGCGGGTGCTTCTACGTCATCGACGAGCCGAAACTCATCACCGGCAAAGTGAAATTCTGGCGGATCGCCGGTGACGGCTCGGCCGAAGTGATCCTGGCAATCGAGACCGCCAAGGCTGAGGGGCCGTTTGGGCTCAATGTCACTCTCGGGCTCGACGCGCAGGGGCACGTATTGGTCGCCGACGCCGAATCCGGCCTCTGGCGGCTGGAGGCCAACGCAAAGCCCCAACAGGTGTGCGAAGGACAGGAAAAGCCCCTGTTCAAGATTACCGCGACTACGGGCTCGCCGCGCGGCTTGCTCGTGGCCACGAGTTATTTCCATGACGTACGGGCCGGCAGCGTCGAAGGGTGGATCGACGTGACCAAGAGCCAGGGCGGATTGTACCTTCTCGATCCCGGGACGAATCCCCCCAAGCTCGATTGCCTGGTCGCCAATCAGCATCCCGGCCAACCCGAGCACGACACGTACTGGCGGACGCCGGTGCAGCTTTTCATCGATTCGGCCGGCCGCACGGTGCTGGTCGATTCCGGCAGCGTCTTCACCCGAAAGGAAGAGATCTACACTGGCGCGCGGCCGCGGACCCAGTATAAATCGCAAAGAATAACGAAGTCGGTCCTCAACGGCGGCGTTTTCGTTCTCCATCCGGACGGACGTTTCGAGGATCTGACGTTCAAAACACCGAACGAAGGCTCAGGCCCGCTGCGACGACCGACGGGGGCGGCCCAATGGTCCGCCGATACGTACATCGTCGCCGATCCCGAGATGCACGTGGACGGCATCGCCGGCACCGGCGGACTGCTCCTGCTCAAACTCGATGGCGCGCGCGAGGCCCGCTGGCCCTTCGGGCAGCGCCTCAAGCCGCTGGGCGTGGCGATTCTGCGTGGCGCGGGCACTGCCGCTGAGCCAACAACGACCCGGGAAATCCGCCTGGCCGACCTGGTTGGAGTCCACACCGCCGGCACGATCACCCGCATTGAAAGCGTTTCCTGGCAGCGCAAACCTCAGGACGGCGGCGGCCTGCTCGGCGGCATCGGCATGAACTGGGAAGCCCAGCCGCGCGAGCAGGCGGAGACGAAGCTGCGTTCGCTCTTCGAGGGCGCCCGTTGGGCCGTCGCCGGCGACGGCACGTTGCAGTTCAGCGCCCGCGGTGTAGCGCCGCAAACACAGGAAACGCCGCTGGTCATGCAAGGCAAAATCACCGTCCTGCAGCAGATGGCCAGCGCTACGGCCGGCTACAAGACCACCAGCATGTTCGACTCGCAAGTCGGCTCCATCGACGCCCGCATCGAGGGCGGCCAGCCCGGCCAGGCCGTCCTGAGCATCGTCACCAACGTCTTCACCAAGACCGAGCGTCTCAAAGCCACGTTCGAGCAGACGATGCCGCTGCAAGGCAACTGAGACCGGAGCCGGGCAAAATTCCTGCTCTTTCGCCGTAACGGATGTGCCGCCGCGTGTGTCTCTATAGGAGAAGCATTCCACCCTCATGTAGCGGAGGGATGGACTTTACAAACCCATTGTTTGTGGGAGACAGTCCAATGCGAGTGAAGCGGAGCCTGGAAATCCTGACGTTTGCCGTGGCCTGCGCCGTCCTTCTGGGAGCATCCGGCAGCACACCGGCACGAACCATCTACGTCGATCACGACGCCCCGGGGCCCCACGAGGGCTTGTCCTGGAACACCGCCTACAAGCACCTCCAGGATGCCCTGGCGGGCGCCTCGGCCGGAGACGAGATCCGGGTCGCGCAAGGCCTGTATCGGCCCGATCAGGAGCCGTTCCCCAACGGGGGCCTTGTGAACATGGGCGTCTACGGCCGCACCAGCGAGGCGAGCAGGTCGTACTTCGGGCAGCCCTTCTGCCAGAGCGTCGACGCCGCCGACATCAACGGCGATTGCCGGATCGACGCCGAGGACTATCGGCTGATGATACTTCGCTGCTTGCCCGACGCAGCGCCGCAGTAGATCGCAAGCCAACACCGGTCATCCTCGCTCACACGGATTCGGACGCCCGCTTCCGGTGCGTCGCGTTTGACTTTTGGCCCGCCCGGGCGTATGATGCCGCCCATGGTGAGCGGTGGAGGGTGAATCTTGGATTTGGATTAGAGCTTCATGGACAATCTCAACTACGGCGTGATCGGCAACTGCAAGAGCGCCGCGCTGATCAGTGATAAGGGGAGCATCGACTGGTGCTGCCTGCCCGATTTCGATTCGTCTTCGGTTTTTGCCAAACTGCTGGATGAGAAAATAGGCGGTTCTTTCGCCGTTGCCCCCGATGACGGCTATGAAACCACCCAGCAGTACCTGCGCCGCACCAATATCCTGGTCACCACCTTCAGGCGCGGCGACGACGCGTTCGAGCTGATCGATTTCATGCCGCGCTACAAGACCGACAGCGGCACCTATCACTGCCCGCCCGACGTGATCCGCTACATCCGCCACCTTTCGGGCAAGCCGCACGTCCGCATCGTCTACGACCCGAGGCCGGCCTACGCCCGCAATCCCGTCCGCACCACCGTCACCGACGAATTTATCAAGCATTGTACCACGCGGGGGGCCTACGAATCCGTGTATCTCTATTCCGACCTGCCCCTGAAGAAGATCGCCGCAGGCGAGCTCGTCAGCATCGAGCGCGACCACTTCCTGCTGCTCAGTTACAACCAGAAGCTCGTCCATCCCGAGATCGACTGGGCCCTGCTGGAGCTGGAGCGCACCAAGGTCTACTGGATGGGGTGGCTGGCCCGCACGACACTGGTCTCGGAATACCGCGAGGCCGTGGAGCGCAGCGCCCTGGTCCTGAAGCTGCTGGCCTACCAGGAGACCGGTGCGATTCTGGCCGCCGTGACGACCAGCCTGCCTGAAACCATCGGCGACGTGCGCAACTGGGACTATCGCTACTGCTGGATTCGCGACGCCTCCATGACGATCAGCGTACTGACCAAACTGGGCCACTACAACGTCGCCAAACGCTTCCTCCAGTTCGTTCTGGACATGGTCCCCTTCAAGGACGAGAAGATTCAGATCATGTACGGCATCCACCGGCAGAAGATCCTGGCCGAGCGCGAGCTGGATTGGCTCAGCGGCTACGAAAACTCGCGCCCCGTGCGGGCGGGCAACGCCGCCTACCGGCAGAAGCAGAACGACATCTACGGCATCGTGATGGACGTCATTTACCAGAGCCTCCGGGTGTTCGGCCAGACGCTGAACAACAAGGAGGAGCTCTGGACGGTCGTGCGCTCGCTGGCGCGGCACGTCTACAACCACTGGCACAATCTCGACTCGGGCATCTGGGAATTCCGCACACGGCGCCACCACTTTACCTTCTCCAAGATCCTCTGCTGGGTGGCCGTGGATCGGGCCATGCGTATCGCCGGCTTCTTCGGCAAGACCGAAGACGCCCGCTACTATGCCAAGCTGCGGGACCGGATCAAGGCCGACGTGCTGGCCAAGGGCCGGGACCCGGAAACCGGGGCGCTGACCCAGTTCTACGGCAGCCGCAGTCTCGACTCGGCCAACCTGCTGGCCGAGCACTACGGCTTTCTGCACGCCACGGACTCCGTGTACGCCAGCACGGTCAACGAGACCTACGAGCGCCTGTGCGTGGACGGACTCACGTACCGATACCTCGGACGCGACGACTTCGGCACCCCCCACTCCTCCTTCACCGTCTGCACGTTCTGGATGATCAAAGCGCTGTACCGCGTCGGCCAGAAGGACCTGGCGCGGGAGCTTTTCGAGAAGACGCTGACCTACAGCAACCATCTCGGCCTGTTCAGCGAAGACATCGACATCAAGACCAAGCGCCTGTTAGGCAACTTCCCCCAGGGCTACAGCCACCTGGCCCTGATCGATACCGCCATGACCCTGTGCGAAACCCCCGACTGGTTCGACCAGGAAGACTCGTTCGCGACGTAGCGCCGGCCTCGTCACGACGAGACGCGCCGGGCCGCGCGACGGCGGTCGCCTTCCTTGAGCAGGCGCTTGCGGATGCGAATCGACCGGGGGCACACCTCGACCAGCTCGTCCTGCTGGATGTACTCCAGGCAAACCTCCAGGCTCATGAGACGTGGAGGCCGCACGCGAGCGGCATCGTCCTTGCTGGCGGCGCGAACGTTAGTGAGCTGCTTGGCCTTCGTGGCATTGACGGGAATATCCTGGTCCTTCGAATGCTCACCGACGACCTGGCCTTCGTATACAGCGTCGCCGGGGCGGACGAAGAAGGCGCCGCGATCGTAGAGGGCGTCCAGCGCGTAGGCGGTGACGGTACCGGTCTCCGTGGCGACCATCACGCCGGCCTGCCGCTCGGGAATCGAGCCGCGCATCGGCTCGTACCGCTCGAAGGTATGGTGCATCACCGCCCGGCCCTGGGTGGCGGTGAGAATGCGGGCGTTGAGGCCGAACAGGCCCCGCGAGGGAATCATGAACTCCATGTGAACGTAATCGGCGGTGCCGGTCTTGGCGTCCATGCTGACCAGCTCGCTGCGCCGGTTGCCGATGAGACTCATCACGGCATTCTGGCAATCGGCCGGACAGTCGATCACCAACCGCTCGATCGGCTCCTGACGACGCCCGTCCACCTCGCGGATGATGACCTGGGGCTTGCCCACGCAGACCTCGTAGCCCTCCCGCCGCATGTTCTCCAGCAGGATACCCAAATGCATCAGGCCTCGCCCCGAAACGATGTACTCGTCGGCGCCTTGCCCGGACTCTACGCGCAGAGCCACGTTCGTTTGCAGCTCCTTTTGCAGGCGGTTCTTGAGTTGGAGCGAGGTGACGAATTTGCCCTCCCTCCCGGCGAACGGGCCGTTGTTGACGTGAAACGTCATGCTCATTGTCGGCTCGTCGATAGCCACGATGGGCAGGGCGCTCGGCTCGTCCGGACAGGCGATCGTGTCGCCGATATCGACCGGATCCAGACCCGCCACCGCACAAATATCACCGGCGCGGACGTCCCCGACCGGCTTCTTGCCCAGGCCCTCGAATCCGTACAACTGAACCACCTTCTGCTGCGTGTGGCGCCCCTGTTTGTCGATGACCGTCACGTTCTGGCTCTGCGTGAGCCGACCGGCGAAAACCTTGCCGATGGCCACCCGCCCCACGTAATCGGAATACTCCAGCGTCGTAACCAGCATTTGCAGGGGGCTGTCCGGATCGGCCTTCGGGGGCGGAACGTGCCGGATGATCGCGTCGTAGACCGGCTTGAGATTGTCGTTGGGATGCGCCAGATCGGCCGTGGCCCAGCCCTCCTTGGCCGAGGCGAACAGGACGGGAAAATCCAGCGAATCATCGTTCGCCTCCAGGTCGACGAACAGGTCGAAGACCTCGTTGACGACGTCATCGGGCCGGGAATCCACCCGGTCGGCCTTGTTCACGACCAGGATGGGCTTGAGCCCGTGCTGCAGGGCCTTGGTCAGCACGAACCGCGTCTGCGGCATCGGACCCTCGAAGGCATCGACGATCAGCAGGACGCCGTCGGTCATTTTCAGGACCCGCTCGACCTCGCCGCCGAAATCGGCGTGGCCCGGGGTATCGACGATGTTGATCTTATAATCGCGGCCGTCGGCGTCGGCATAATGAATGGCGCAGTTCTTGCTGAGGATCGTAATCCCGCGCTCGCGCTCCAGCGGATCGGAATCCATAATCAGGTTGTGCTGCCCACCGGCCAGCTTGTCCAGTTCCTCGTTGCGGAACATCCCCGACTGGTAGAGAAGCTGATCCACCAGCGTCGTCTTGCCATGGTCCACGTGGGCGATGATCGCCACATTCCGTACCGTATCCGCGTACATCTGCTGTATTCCCAAATATCCGTCTGAATGCTGTCTGCTCTCCCGACCCGAAGCCCGGCCGGACCCACCCCCAAGAGGTGCTCGGCCCATACTATCCGAAATCAAGCCTTCTGGCAAGAAGAACTGCCGAACGATCCGCAAACGATGTCTGTACTACTAACCCGTAGAAACTGAAAAGGATTTTAAGATTCTCATGCGGCGGCTCTGTTAAGTTGTTCCGTGGTAGCGTTTTGCGTCAGGATGATGCTGGCGATGATTTGGGCTCCGCCGGGTGTGAGGCGGTACTTGCGTGTGTTCGGCAGACGCCGGAGGATCTTGTGCTCGCGTGGCAGCCGCCGCAAGTACGTCCACCTTGGCCGAGGCGTTCATGGCATCGTCCTTGAGACCGGTTGCTCCGACAAGACACCACCAGCATACCAAGGAGGGAGGGCTTTTTCCTTGCCCCAGCCCCTGACCGTCCTTTTCCTTTTTGCCCTCGAAGGTTCTGGGGCAAAAAGGAAAGGGGCCCGTCGCAGGCAACGGACGGCTCCAGCAGCGTCGACGGAGTGTGAGCAAGAAAAATGACAGGCGAGTCACGGGGCCGAACTCAACCGGAAGGGGATCAACCGATTGATGGGCGGTTCCGATTCCCATCCGGGATTACGCCTGGCATGTTCTTGCCACACGCAGTAGCTGCGGTCGAAGGAAGACTCCCATTCGATACGCCTTTGGTTCCGGCCGAGCGCAGCGAGGCCGGGCTGTGCGGATTTCAGGGCATTGTAGCTCGCGTCTGCTACCTGCCTCAAATAGCAGCTTCCCTTGTCATTCCCGCGCAGGCGGGAATCCAGAATGCCTCGGCTGTTTCCTGGACCCCTGCCTTCGCAGTCCGGCCTTCGGCCGGAACCAAATATGTGGCTCATCCGGTTCTTGGGTACTTCGGTGTCTCTTGGGGGCTCTGCCCCCAAACACCCGGCATTTGCCGCTTTGGACCAATGGCATGAAAAACACCCCGGGTCTGCCCCTTGGCGCGAGCGGTCCGGGGTTCGGGCGGTCCGGTTGGCTCGCCAGGGGCATGACACCAAGCGCAGCGACTGGCGTGACCCTGGTGAGCCTGGAGCCGGGGCGGTGGCACAAGAACCAACCTCACGACCACGCGGGGGCAGGCGCAGGTCAACGATCCGCGAAGTCCTCCGGAAAATTCAAGTAGGCATATTCGCCGTGGAGTTCGAAGGCCTTGCGGTCGCGGGCCTTGGCCGCCTCGACGTCGGTGTCATAACTGCCGAGCTTGTATTTCTTTCCCCGCCACACGATTTGCGCCCCCCGCTTGTCTCGCTGTCGATAGACGCCCACGAACTCCGAGGCGCCGCCGCGCGGCCCCATGTTGGCAGCATTTTGCCGGCGGGTGCAGACGCGCAGGTTGCAGCGCCGGTTGTTCAGACCATTGCCGTCGATGTGGTCCACGACACAGCCCTTACGCGGGCGCATGATCAGGCGGTGCATAGTGACCACCCGCCCGTTCTTCATGGCAAGGGCATAGACCTTCCGGCCGCGACGGTTCGCGTGCCACTTGTACTGGCTGAGCCATTCGTAGTCCTCGGCATCGACGACGGCAAACAGGCCGTGTCCTAACGGGATACGCCGGATGCTCGGGTCGGACTCATCGAACCTCGGCGCCGCCGGCTCTTTTCTCCGTCTGGCCGCCGGCGTCTGCCAGAACTTCATCTTGAAGTTGCGGCAGGTCTCGATCGGCAGGACCTCACGCAGCAGGCCGGGACTGTCGGGGTGGTTGGTACACAGCAGCTTCCGGCTGTTGCCCTGCCACTTGTCCAGCAACTGCCGCGACCCCGGCAGCGCGCTGGAATACGCGCACAACTGGCACTTTCCCGCGAACAGGACCCCATAAACCGACTTCCAGCGCTTCCCGCGATACTGCTGGGGCCACACCTCACAGTCGCCCGGCGGAACCGTCGGGCCCCGCTTCTTCCGACGCCGCCCCTTGGCCTTGCGTATCTTGCGTTTCGTCGGCTCTGACCGCTTGCCCATAACCGATCCCTCCGGATTACCGAATGACTATTGACGATTCCGCATTTTATTGTATTAATACAGAACTTGAGCCATTCGTCAAGCATAAATACAAAAACATTCGACTTTTTGTACGGTGTGTTCTCAACCCACGCGTGAACTAACGGGTGGCAGCGTCAAGCCCAGCTTGGCGATGGTTCAACGATCCTTGACCGCAGAGGACGCGAAGGACGCAGAGGCACGCAGAGAAGTGGCAAGGCTGGAGGGCAGGTAGGGTGGGTTCTCAACCCACGCGCCCCTCCACACCTGCCCCTCCCCCGTCAAGCCCCCCCAGATCCCGAGATACGAGATACGAGTTGTA
>JAFGCA010000831.1 GCA_016932895.1 Sedimentisphaerales bacterium
CCTTTCGATTAGGGTTACTGTAGTTTGCTCAACACACACACTGTAACGCTACGAAAGAATTGCGTCTCTTTATATCTCAGCGTCAAGCGCCAGCTTGGCCATGGTGGACGCTTCCACTTTGTATGTCTCTCAAGCGGTCTTTGGCTTTGCGCCATCGCCAAGGCCTGCGGCCTTGACGCTGCCACCCTGGAAGCCAACGAAGAACGGTATCCCGGTGCCGCACAACTCTCACAGACACCGCGCTCCGGTTCTGCGGCATTTCCGTTTGCCTTCGTCTGCGATTGGTGTCACAATGCAGAGCCGTGCGGGGGCGGTGTTGTCGGGCGGCCCCTTGACGGGCCGGGAGACGATGAAGCGAGAGAGGTGCCGCAGGCTTGGGTCCATAGAAGCAGATGGGGTTTTGGAATGAGAAACTGGCTATTGGCGTGGGTCGTTCTTGGCAGCGTGATTGGCTTTGGGAGCGACGCGGGGGCGAATCCGCCGATGTTGCGACGGGTCCTCGATCTTTCGGGATCGTGGCGGATCGTCGCCGATCCTGAGGACCGGGGTCGCAAGGAACGGTGGTATGAGGCTGGTCGGCTCGCGGAGGGCAAGCCCGTGCAGGTGCCGGCCGCATGGGAAACCGCCCTGGGGACGGACTACGACGGCGTGGCCTGGTATGCGCGGGACATCACCGTTCCGGCCTTTGGCGATGAGCAGCGCGTCTTGCTGCGTTTTCACGGCGCCGGCACGGAGGCCGAGGTGTGGGTCGACGGCACGTTCGTCGGTCGTCACACCGGCCCGTGGACGCCTTTCACTCTGGACGTAACCTCGGCGGTACGGACGGGCCGGACCGCGCAGCTCGTGGTGCGGCTTGACGAGAAGGTCGGACACAACACGCAGGGTTTCTTGCCGATCATCGCGCCGCACTTCGCCGGCCTGTGGCAGAAGGCGGAATTGATCGTCATTTCGCGGGCGCATCTGGGTGATACGCAAATCGCCGTTGACGCTTCGGACATCGACCTTGCCGGTGGTACGGCAAACCTGCGGGCCTCGGTCCCCGTCATCGGCGAGACGAATGTGATTGGCTCGGTGCGCTTTACGCTTTTCGATCCGGCGGGCAAGCAGGTTGGCTCCGGCCCGGGCCGGTTCGACGCGGGGGTCGCCCGCTGGCAATGGTCGGGTCCGGCCGAGCCGTGGGACCTGGGCCGGCCTCGTCTGTACCGGCTGCGGATCGAGCTGTGTGACAGCAAGGGTGACGTGCTGGACGTCGCGGTAACGTCCCTGGGCTTTCGCAAGGTCACCACGGACGGGCCGAGAATCCTGCTCAACGGCAAGGACCTCGTCGTGCGGGGATTCCTGACGTGGGGCTACTACCCGCCGCTCCTGGCGCCGGCGCCCGAGCCGGCGCGCTTTCGCCGACAGTTGCGCTACTTCCGCGATTGCGGATTCAATCTGATCAAGTTCTGCCTGTGGCTGCCGCCGGCGGAGTTGCTCGATATCGTCGATGAAGAAGGTATGCTGGCCTGGGTGGAGTATCCGACGTGGCACCCGAAGATCGACCAGGCCCATCGGGACAAGCTTCTCGGCGAGTACACGGAGATGAGCCATCACGACGGCGATCATCCTTCGGTGATCCTGCGCAGCATCACCTGCGAGACGGGGCCCTCGGCCGATCTGGACGTGATTCGCGAGTTGTACGATCTTCTGAAACGCCGTTGTCCCGCCACGCTCGTGGTGGACGACTCGTCGTGGATCGGCTGGAACCGGATTCACGATTTCTGGGACGATCACTCCTACGGCAACAACCGTACGTGGCGCGACGCGCTGGCCTCGTTCCAGAAGCACATTGACACGCACGGCGTCAAGCCGCTGCTGCTGGGCGAGGCCATTGCGGCCGACACGTGGATCGATCCGGCCGAACTGCTGGCCGCAGGCGGCAAAGAGGCGTGGTGGCTGCCGGGGTGGTTCGACGAACAGCGCCGGTTCGAGCGGCAGTTGCAGCAACGCTTCGGTGGGGCCGGCTATGATCCCGTGGCCGACCTGCGCGCCGGCTCGCGGAAATACGCCATGGACATGCGGCGCTGGCAGATTGAGACGTATCGCCATCAAATGCCCCACAGTGGCTACGTCGTCAGCACGGTTCAGGACGTGACATTGTGCGCGATGGGTCTGCTGGACTCTCTGGGCCGGCCCAAGTGGCCCGTGTCCGATTGGGCGTTTCACGGGCCCGTGATGATGCCGCTCAGCACGGTAGGGGACCGGCGCGCTTTTGCGAGCGGGTCGGAGTTGAGCCTCGAGCCGTGCCTCCGCGTCACTCCCGAGGCCGGCTCGGCCACGCCGGTCGAGATGCGCTGGTCGCTCGGCACGCAGCAGGTGGTTCGTGCGGTGGCGCCGACGGACGATCCGGCGCCGGTGCGACTGCAACTGCCGTCTTCGGCGGATCGGCCGCAGCAGGTACATCTTCGGCAAACCCGCGCCGGAAAAGACCTTTCCTGGGAGCTGTGGGTTCTGCCCGATCCCGCCGATCCCGGCGTCCCGGTATCGATCTGCGCCGATGCGGACGGGTCGTTGCAGCGTCTGTTCTCCAGGGCGGCGACGCTCGCGCCCCGGCGGCCCGTGCCGGACGATACGCCGGTGGTCATCACGCGTGCGCTGAGCCGGGAACTGCTCGACTATCTGCAGGCCGGCGGGCGCGTCTTGCACCTGACGTCGAACCAGTCGGGTTCGGTCAAGGACGAGGAGATATGGTTTCTGCGCGGGACCGCCTGGTCGCCGCGACAGCCGAACGGATTCCTGAAGCGCTGCCCGGCCGAGATGCTCAGCTACCTGCAGTTGTTCGACCTGGGAGGCAATACGATCATGCGCGGGGAGGCTTTCTGGGAGCAGGTCGATCCGCTGCTGATGTTCGTGGAGACGCACGATCTGAAGACGGTTCGACCCAACCTGATGCTGTTCGAGACGGGCGTGGGCAAGGGCCGGTTGATCGTGAGTTGCCTGCGCCACGAAGGCGGACCCCGGAACAACTACGCCGGCTTCTGGCTGACCCGGGAATTGGTCGCGCATCTGTTGACCGGACCGAATCCGGTGCGGGCGCTGAGCGAGGAGATGATTCAGGTGCTCTACGACAACCTTGCGACGGAGACGCGAGATCTCGATCCGGTCTGGCGTTTCACAACCGATCCCAACGACGAAGGCCTGGAGGCCGGCTTCTTCAAGACTGATTTCGACGACGGACGATGGCGGAACCTTCAGGCACGCTCGGCCGAAGAAGGCGAGATCTGGAATCGCTACGACGGCTGGGGATGGTATCGCAAGACCGTCGAGGTGCCGGCGACCTGGAAAGGCCGGAAGGTGCGCATCGTGTTCGACGGTGTCGACGACATGTACCGCCTGTTTGTCAACGGGCGCGCCGCCGGCGGGTACGGAAAAATGGACCGTTCCGAATCGTCCTTTCTCAAGAGAACGTGGGTCGACATCACCGACCATATTCAATACGGAGCCGACAATACATTGGCCTTGCAAATCTACGATTGGGTCGGCTCCGGCGGTCTCAACGGCAAGGTCTGGCTCACGACCGGGCCCGTCGGCGAACACATGGAGTTGCTACGCCGGTGAGCGCGAGCCGAAATCCTGCAAAATGGGGATTGGGCTTGCTTTCGGGAGGAAAAATCTGCCGTGGCATTTTCTCTCGCGAGACAGCAAGTATTGTGTAATACGGATGATGATGTGTCTCTGCGTGGTTTGTCATCCTGAACGAAGCGTCGCGCAGTGAAGGACCTGGGCTGCGTACGGAAGAGATTCCTCGTTCTCGGGCCAGATCCTTCGCCTGGGGCTCAGGATGACAGAGTCCTGCTGCGCAAGTTTCTTTTCAGGACGCGGTGTGCTGCTGGTAGCGATCCCAGATGGCCTGGAGGGCCGCAGCGGCGCGCAGCGGGAGCTTGACATCGACGAGGTGCGAGACGCCGGTGGTGTCGGGGTTGATCTCGACGGTGGGGCGGCCCGCCTGTGCGGCCAGGCGCACGGGCTCGGCGATGTAGGGGAATACGCTGGTCGTCCCGATCGTGAAGACGATGTCGAAGCCGGCGCTCAACTGTTCGTAGAGCGCCTGAACTTTGTCTTCGGGCAGCATCTCACCGAACAGCACCACGTCCGGGCGGAGAGTGTCCTGGCATTGCGGGCACCGCGGCGGGAAAGACAGGCCGCTGTAGTCTTGGACCGTGGACCGATAAGAACAACGCAGGCAGCACAGGTCGTGCAGATCTCCGTGGATGTCGATCACGTTGCGGGCGCCGGCGGCCCGGTGGAAACCGTCGACGTTCTGCGTCAGCGTCCAGACCCGCTCGAAACGGCCTTCGATTTCCGCGACGACCTCATGGGCCCGATTGTGCCGCGCATCGCGGCACGCTCGTTCGATCTGCGCCAGGTACTTCCATGTCAGCTCGGGACGCTGCTCCATGACGTCGCCGGAGAGGACTCGTTCGATCGGCATCCCCTCTTCCGTGGCATTAGTGTTGTAGAGCCCGCCAATGCCGCGATAGGTGGGCAGGCCCGAATCCGCGGAGATCCCCGCACCGGTGACAAACAATACGCTCCCGCTGCTGGCCAGCATCTCTGCCACCCGGGCGATTTCTGTTGCATAATCACGTGTCGAGTCTTTCATGTCGCCAGATCAATCCTGTATCCGGAAAAGATCAAAAACAGAGCACCCGGACCTCTAAGGTAGCGACGCGGACCGGGATTTCAAGCGCGTTTCCACCGGCAGCGGCTTCCGGGGGACCGTCGGGCCTTCGCCCCGAAAGGTCAAATAAACGAGATTCTCGCTTGACTTTTTCCTCGTCTTGCGACATTGTGGAGCAGTATTCTTGGTGCGGGGTCACCCGCGTGGCAATTTGATGGTTCGAGTTAGGAGGTCCGTTATGACACGCTTGAACACATTGCTGTCGGTTGTATGCCTGTTGGTTGCGTTGTCTTTCGCAGTACCGGCGGCGGCGTACGACCAGCCGTTGGGGCTGAACCTCGGTTTCACCAGTTTCATGGACGGCGGTCCGCCGGCCGGTCCCGGATGGTACTTCACCGAGTACCTCCAGTTGTATAACGGTGACCATCTCCGCGACTATCCGAATCCGGCGGCTCGCCACAAGGACGTCGATGCCTGGGTCAACCTCAACCAGCTCATCTACCAGTCCGATCAGGCATTGTTGCTCGGCGGCAAGTGGGGCCTCGACGTGATCGTGCCGCTGGTGTGCATCGACGCCGACCCCGCCGCGCCCGACAACGGCGCCGGCGTTGGCGATGTCACGGTGGGCCCGTTTTTACAGTGGGATCCGATCATGGGCGCCAACGGCCCGGTGCTGATGCATCGTGTCGAGCTGCAAATGATCGTCCCCGTGGGCAAGTACGACGATGAAAAGGCCCTCAATCCGGGCGCCAATCACTTCTCGTTCAACCCCTACTGGGCCGGTACCTGGTTCGTGACGCCCAAACTCACGGCCACCTGCCGATTGCACTACCTCTGGAACGACAAGAACGACGATCCCTTCATCGGGTATGGCCCGCTTGACGACTTGCAGGCCGGCGAGGTCTTCCACGCGAATTTCGCCGCTTCCTACGAAGTGCTGCCCAAGCAATTGCGCGTCGGCGCCAACGGGTACTACCTGAGGCAGATCAGCGATTCGGAGTGGGACGGTCCGGGTGACCCTTCCGACCCCGATAGCCGGGAGCAGGTCCTGGGCATCGGCCCCGGTGCCATGTGGAGCTTCTCGCAGGACATGCACCTGTTCTTCAACATGTATTTCGAGTCGCACGTGAAGAATCGCCCCGAGGGCGAGCGCTTCAACCTGCGCTTCGTCTATCACTTCTGATCGTTCGCCAAATTGACTCCGGGGACATCGTCCCGCCTCTCGGATCGTCCGGAAGAGGTTCGAGGGCGGGATGATGTCCCGCGGCAGTTTCGCGGTTCGTTTACTGCCAGGCGCGGCTTGCCGCCGCCGGCGACGGAAAGCCCGAAGCAGGCGCGGCCGGTATTTGTCTGAGTGGTGCCGCAACCGCCTTGACGCTTCGGACGCTGCCTGTGCGGGAGAGAGTACCGATGAAGATTATCTCCTGGGTATTGCTGGTGGTTTCGGTCGGTACGGTGGGGCGGGCGCAGGTTCTCGAACGCGGGTTGATCCTGGACCTGGACGCCGGCAAGGGCGTGCAGGTGGAGGCCGGCGACCGCGTGGCCAGGTGGAGCAATCAGGCTGCCTCGTTCGCGGCCCGGGATTTCGTCAAGCAGGACCAGGGCCGCAAGGTGCCCGGTTCGGGCCGCCCGACCCTGAAAAAATCAGTCGCCGCGATCGGGGATCATGACACGCTGGTCTTTCGGCGCCAGGAGCTGGTCTGTCACAGCGAAGATGCATTCGACCATCTCATCACCGGCAGGGGCTACACCTGGCTGGCCGTCATGAGTGTCTACAAGCAAGTCGTACAGCTCAAAGACGTCAGCTCGTTCTTCGGCAACCTGAGAAACGGGGGGAACTACGAGGGCATCTGGGGCAACGTCACCGACGACAACCGCGTTTGGATCGGCTCGCGCAACGGCGTCACCTTCGGCCGGTGGGACAAGAACAATCCGATGGTCCTGGCGCCGGAGCCGTTGCAGGAGAACCGCTATTACGTCGTCGCCGGTCGCATGGGTGCCGGCACGGGCGAGGTGAAAATCGAGGCCTTCATCAACGATGCCGAGCCCGTAGCGAGCAAGCCTTTCCCCGTCAATCCCGCCGCCAACTCGTCGAAGCTGGCCATCGGCCAGGAGCGCGACGCCACCAACCATCCGGGCCGGGAGTCCTTCGACGGCGAAATCGCCCGCTTCCTTATCTACGAGCGCCCGCTCACCGATGCCGAGCTGCGACAGACGTTGACGCACCTCAAGAAAACCTACGCGATTGCGCCGGACTGAGAGGACGGAGACGATATCTCCAAGGGCGTTCCCGTCGGGCATGCCGTATCCACACGTTCTCCATCTCTCTGTGAACAAAGGAGTTCTCGCGCCGCCTACGGCCTTGAGTGTGATACAGATTCGGAAGAGTTCTCGTGCGGTGGCAATTTGTCATCCTGAGCCGCAGGCGAAGGATCTGGTCTCCGAACGTTTCTTCTGACGCGATGCGGACTTCTCCTTCCCTGCCCAGATGCTTCCCTTCGTTCAGCATGACAACCCTCTCCTCACCCGCGACAGGGTAGCAGGTTCCGCTGGCCTTGTCGCGGTTCGTTGATTATACTGGCCGGACAAAAGAGCGTTATGGATTTGTCGCGAGACAACGTGGTTTCGCAGATCGTCTCCCGGCTGGGCCGCTCCGAAGGGGGCCCCGTGAACGTCGAGGGGACCTGGGGGTCCTTTGCGCGCCTGCTGGCGGCGCACCTGTCGCAGAAGTTGCAACGCCCGATCCTGCAGATTTGCCCGCACATCGACGATGCCGACCGGGCGTATGACGACCTCAAGACGTTGGGAGCCGAGCGCGTCGATCTGTTGCCGGCCTGGGAAGGCCAGGAAGAGCTGGCCGATGCGACGGACGAGACACGGGCCGAGCGGCTGCGGGTCGTCTCGCTGCTGTCGGGTCCGGAGGCGTCGCAGCCGCAGGGTCTGGTCATCACGGCGCCGGTCCAGGCGCTGTGCCAGCCGGTGCCGAAACCGGCGGCGCTGCGAGAGAGCTCGCTTTCTCTGAAACGCAGCGAGACGGTATCGCCCGAGAGCGTGGCGGCGTGGCTGGTGGACAACAACTTCGAGCGGGTCGACGCCGTGGATTTGCCGGGTCAGTTCGCCCGGCGGGGCGGCATCGTCGATATCTACGCCCCCCTGACCGGCGCCAGAGTGCCGGCTGACGCCGGCGCCGGCGAGCGGTCCGCCCGGGACGCCCAGGCCATTCGCATCGAGTTCTTCGGCGACACGATCGAGAGCATCCGCGAGATCGATCTCGATACACAGCGTTCCACCCAGGAGATCGAATCTCTCGATATCGTGGCGGCCGCCTGCGGGATCGCGGTCGAGCAGCGCGAGTTGTTCGCCAACGTCTTGCCCGCCGACACCGTTGTCCTTTTTGAGGAGCCCGCCGACGTCGAGGAAGTGGCGAACGTCTTCCTGGCGCGGTCCGAGGATGCGAGCCGGCTTTACCCCTGGGCCGACATCTACCATTCCCTGGCCCGTTTCGCGCAGGTGCACATCTGCCGGTTTGCCACGGGCGCCCCGGGCGAGTTTCTCAAGCTCGACGTGCAGAGCGTCCAGCAGTTCGAGCGCAAGGCCACCTCGCTGTGGGCCGGACACAAGGCGGCCCTGGAAGAGCTGGTCAACCGGGCGAAAGAGGGCAGTCGCGTCCGGCTGTATTGCGAGAGCCCCGCCGAGGTCCAGCGTGTCACCGAGATCATCAAAGAGATCGACGGCGCCGTGCCGCGCCGCTTCGAGCTGCCGCTGGGCTACGTTCACCAGGGCTTCGTCGTGGGATCGTTGAACACGATCATCGTCAGCCATCACGAGCTGTTCGGCCAGTACGCCGTGCGCCGCCGTCAGCGGCCCGTTCGCGCCACCGCGCCGGTCGATACGCTGGCCGATTTGCAGCCGGGTGACTACGTTGTCCACGCCTCGTACGGCATCGGCAAGTTCCTCGGCGTCGAGACCATCGACGAAAAAGGCGGCCGGGCCGAGTACCTGACCATCGAATACGCCGACGCCGCCAAGATCCAGGTCTCGGTCCAGAACATCGCGCTGGTGCAAAAATACATCGGCTCCAGCCCGAAGCGACCCAAGCTCAGCAAGGTCGGCTCCAAACGCTGGCAGAAGCAGAAGGACAAAGTCGCACAATCCGTCCGCGATCTGGCCGCCGAGCTGTTGCAGGTGCAGGCCAAACGCCAGGCCCTCGGCGGCATCACCTATGACGACGATTCGAGCTGGCAGATGGAGTTCGAGGAGTCGTTTCCGTACCAGGAGACGCCCGACCAGATCGGGGCGATTCGGGAGATCAAGGCGGACATGCAGCAGCGCGTGGCCATGGACCGGCTGCTCTGCGGCGACGTCGGGTATGGCAAGACCGAGCTGGCCATGCGAGCGGCGTTCAAGGCCGTCGAGAGCGGCAAGCAGGTTGCGGTGCTGGTTCCCACGACCGTCCTGTCCGTCCAGCACGAGCGGACCTTCACGGACCGCTTCGCCGATTTTCCCGTCACGGTGGAGGTCCTCAACCGCTTCAAGACGGCCCGGCAGGCCAGGGACATCGTCGCCCGCGCCCGGGCGGGCAAGGTGGACGTGCTCATCGGCACCCACCGGCTGCTCAGCGGCGACGTCGGCTTCAAGGACCTCGGCCTGCTGATCATCGACGAGGAGCAGCGGTTCGGCGTCGAGCACAAGGAGCGGCTCAAGAAGATGCGCGTCAACGTGGATATTCTCACGATGACCGCCACGCCCATCCCGCGCACGCTGCACATGGCGCTGTTGGGCTTGCGTGACATCAGCTCGCTGGCGACGCCGCCGCTGGACCGGCGCAGCATCGTCACGCAGGTGACCGCGTACAATCCGGACTTGATACGCAAGGCGATTTATCGCGAGCTGAACCGCCAGGGGCAGGTCTTCTTCCTGCACAACCGCGTCAAGTCGATCGAGAAGAAGGCGTGGGAGATTCAGAAGCTGGCCAAGGACGCCAGGGTCGATATCGCGCACGGCCAGATGGGCAAGCGCGAGCTCGAGGACGCGATGATCAAATTCGTGCTCGGTGACACGGACGTGCTGGTCTGCACGACGATCATCGAGTCGGGTCTGGACATCCCCAACGCCAACACGATTTTCATCAACGACGCCGACCGCTTCGGGTTGGCCGAGATGCACCAGCTTCGCGGCCGGGTCGGACGCTACAAGCACCGGGCCTACGCCTACATGCTCCTGCCCAACAACCGGCCCATCTCGCCCGTCGCGGCCAAACGCCTCAAGGCCATCGAGGAATACTCGCACTTGGGCGCGGGCTTCCGCATCGCGTTGCGCGACCTGGAGATTCGCGGCGCGGGAAACATTCTGGGCCCCGAACAGTCCGGCCACATTCAGATGGTCGGCTATCAGATGTATTGCGATCTGTTGGCCGAC
>JAFGCA010000832.1 GCA_016932895.1 Sedimentisphaerales bacterium
CCGCTCTCGTGGTACAACTCGCCGCTGGGCAAGGCCCGCGCGAAGATCGAGCAGTGCATGCGGGACTTCCCCGACACGTCACCGGGTCTCGTGCTCTGGGGCGTGGGCAACCATGGGGGCGGGGCCTCGCGACAGGATCTGCGCGAGGTCAACAAGCTGATTGCGGCCACGAGCAGCAGCGCCATCCTGCATTCGACGCCGGAGGCCTATTTCCAAGAGCTCTCCAGGCAAAGAGGCTCGCTGCCGAGACACGAGAAGGACTTGAACCCCTGGGCGGTGGGCTGCTACACGTCGCAGGTCCGCATCAAGCAGAAGCAGCGAACGCTGGAGAACGAGCTATACTCGCTGGAAAAGACGGCGGCAACGGCGTGGGCCAATGGCTTGATGCCGTATCCGGGCGAAGAAATCCACGAGGTGCTGTGCGATCTCATGACGGGTCAGTTTCACGATATTCTGCCCGGTTCCTCCATTCAGCCAACGGAAGAAGCGTCGCTGCGAATGCTCGATCACGGTCTGGAGATCGCCGCCCGGGCCAAGGCCAGGGCATTCTTCGCTCTGGCTTCCGGACAGAAGAAGCCCAGAGACGGCGAGATACCGATCATGGTGTACAACCCGCATCCGTTCAAAGTGACCGAGCTGGTCGAGTGCGAATTCAACCTGCCGGACTTCAGCGGACCCGAGGCGTTCCACGACGTGCACGTCTATCACAGGGGCCGCAAGCTGCCTTGCCAGGTGGAGCAGGAACTGAGCAACCTGCCGGTGGACTGGCGCAAGCGCGTGGTCTTTGCCGCCTCGCTCGAGCCGGGGACGATGAATCGATTCGATTGCAAGCTGGAGTTGCGAAACGCCAAACCCAAACCAAGGTTGAGGTCTCGCAAGGACGTGTTTGTATTCCAGACCAAAGACCTCGAAGTTCTGATCAACAAAAAGACCGGACTGGTGGACCGGTATCGCGTTCGTGGAGTTGATTTTGTCGGCAAACACGCTTTCGAGCCTCTTGTGATCGAAGACAACGCCGATTGCTGGGGCATGACAACACAATCGTACCGGAGTGTGGCGGGCCGGTTCCGGCTTATGGACCGCAGAACGGGCAGCCGGTTCTCGGGGCTGAAGGATAGCGAAATCGATTCCGTGCGGGTGGTGGAGGACGGGCCGGCCAGAACGGTGGTGGAAGCCGTCTTCTCCTATGGCAGTTCGTTCATATGTCAGCAGTACAAACTGCCCAAGGCCGGAACGGAAATCGCCGTGCAGACCCGGGTCTACTGGAATGAGAAGCAGCGCATGCTCAAACTGTCCGTCCCGACGGCGACTCGGCGCGGCAAGTACATCGGGCAGGTGGCCTACGGCGTGGCGGACCTGCCGCGCAACGGCAATGAAGCGGTGACGCAGAAGTGGGTCGCGGTTGTGGACGAAGAAGCCAGGACCGCGCTGACGTGCATCAACGACGGTGTGTACGGCTCCGATTTTTCGGAAGACGGACTGCGGCTTACGCTGTTGCGATCGCCGGCGTACTCGTGCCATCCGCACGACTGCCAATTCCTCACCCCCGCGCAGGACCGGTTCACGCCGCACATCGATCAGGGCGAGCGTGTGTTCTCATTCTGGCTGAACGCAGGCAACGCCTCGCAGAGGCTCAAACGCATTGACCGAGAGGCCCTGGCCAAAAACGAGAGACCGTTTGCTTTGTCCTTCAATCCTCCAGCAACGGGAGTTCTGCCCAGGGCCCTGGCAATCTTGAGTGACGACGTCGTCCAAATCACGGCCGTAAAGAAGGCCCGCAGGGGCAATGCGATTGTCGTTAGGCTGTTCGAGCCCACCGGGCGCAAGAGAAACACGGAGTTGTCCCTGCCCTGCCTCGGAAAGAAAATCAAGCTGTCGCTGGGAGCATTCGAGATCAAGACCCTCAAGATCAACGCCAGGACCGGCAAGTGGATCGAAACCGATCTGATAGAAAATAGGATGCGCCGATAGGATGCATCACCAGAACGCGAGGCGGAGAGGAAGAACGGGACATGGCGTGTCCACCGCAGTGGACAAAGATGCCGTTCCCGGGATCTGGGCGGCTGTGACATCGGCGGTCCCTTACGCCGTGGTCTCGGGCAACGCCAGACGGACCGGGGCTAACCGGTCGCTGTCGGCCGACTGCTCGCACGTGCGTCCTTCGATAAGCGATGGGTGTCATGCCGAACCGCTTGCGGAAATGAAGGGCAAATCTCGACCCATCGAGATAGCCCACGCTTTTCGCGATTCGGCTTATTGGCAACTTTGTGTTTCGCAGTGTTTCAGCGGCTTTCTGTAAGCGAATATCTCGTAGATACTCCGTGAAGCTGAGCCTTTTGTTTTCCCGAACAAGGCGAGCCAGATGACCGGCGCTGGTGTTCGCTATTCGCGTCGCCAGCATATGCAGTCGTATCGGTTCGTGATAGTGAAAGGCAATGTATGCACAGGCGCGGTCAAGGGCGCCGCCGTCACCGCCCTGCTTCACAACAGCCCCCTTCTTACTTCCCCCCTGACAACCACTTACCACAGACCAGAAAAACCTAACGGAGAGGGCGGGATTCGAACCCGCGGTAGGAGTTGTACCCCTACGACGGTTTAGCAAACCGTTGCCTTAAGCCACTCGGCCACCTCTCCAAACCGTCAATCCCCAATTTACCCGGTGGCGTTGAGATTTGCAAGAGGATTAATGGCCGTTCCGCAATTTTGCCATTTTTCCCGTTCAAGAGCCCTCAGCGGGCTGGTGAAAGGGCCCCACGTCGCTGCAGACCACATGTGATCCAATTGGTTATAGGACCCTTCCGCGGCGGGTCGGAGAGACAGCCATCCCGCTTGGATTCTCTATTTGACGATTGACATACTCTTTCTCATCGGATAGAATAACTTTTGTTTGGAAGCCGCGTGGCGGTTCTTTCCACGCGATGGAGGTGTCGTCTCTGGTCATGAGGGCGCGCGGAGCTTGCGCCCGTGCGGCAGGTATATGTACCTGAGGACCATCCGCACCGATGTGTGCAGAATGGGACTTACCCCCCAGAATTCGCGCCATTGACCGGAAGACGCAAGTAATAGGCGTATTGTGGTTGAGGTTGATTTGGAGGAGCTACGATGAAGAAGAGCATGATTAGAATCTGTATGGCAATGATGGTCATTTGGGTCGCGGGGGCGAACGCGGCGCCTACGAATGTGCTGACGTTCCACTTCGATAACGGCCCCGGCGAGGATTATACGGTCGGAGGCCTGGTCAAAGATGCCTCAGGCTATGGTAACGACGGGCACCTCTTGGATCCGCCCGGTGTTCCCACGTGGATCGCAGCCGGCAAATACGGAGGGGCGTTCGACTTCAACAGCAGCGACGCCAGCGGTGGCCAGAGCATTGTCGTGTCACATGACACGTCCCTGAATCCCGGCTCCGGTGATTTCGGCATCGCGCTCTGGATCCGCCCAGGAAACGACTATGACGGCGACATTGTCAGAAAAGGGTCCATCGCGACTGGTGCCAGCACCTGGTACAAGCTCGAGCACTCCCCGTCCGCGCTGAGCAACAAGCTCTCGTTGAACTTCAACACCGATGGCACTGACGCAACCGTTGTCTCAAAGCAGGCGTACAACGATGATTTGTGGCACTTTGTCGTCGCACAGAGACGAGGCAATCTGGCGGAACTGTGGATTGACGGCGTGCTGGATGGAACCGCGCCGGTAACCGGGAGCATCTCAAACACGGCCAACCTGGCCATGGGAAGCAAGGATAGCCTGGATGACGATTTTCTCAATTCCGCATTGGACGAAGTCAGAATATACACGGGAGCTTTGAGCCAGGATGAAATAGTGGGGCTTTACCATCCGGTCCCCGTCCCCGGTGCGGTTCTCCTCGGTGCCCTCGGCACGGGTTTGGTCGGCTGGTTGCGTCGACGGCGGACGCTGTAAAGAACTTCGGCGAGCCATGTTGTTCGTCAAAGCCGCCGGCCTTGGCGATGACGTCCCGAGAACTCGTACGAGGCTATCGCCAAGCGGCGCGTGACGCTGACGCTCCGCGCTTGCGATGACGGTCATCATTTGACAGGCGACAGAGCCATAAACTCTGGACAAAGGGCCGATAGAAGACGAAGAGAAGACCGCCGCGACAGGCGTCAGTCAGCATTCATATCGTTCGGGTCGGGCGCGGGCAGCGGGCGCGGCGTCCAGTAGCGGGCGAAGGCGGCGAAATCACGCAGGCTGACAACACCGTCGCCGCCGGGGGCGGACAGATCAGCCGATAAGGTCGGTGAAACCGTCAGCCACTGGCCCGATAGCGTTGCCAGGTCCGCAAAACGCACGTTCGAGTCGCCGTCGAAGTCCGCCTTTACGGGACGAGTCAGTTCGATACCGTCACCGGTACCGAGGTTGCGGGAATATTGCTTGTGCCACGGGTCGTTCCAGTGCTCGTACGTCCCGAGGCTCGCCAGCGGGACACCGTCGCCTTCGGGGTCGTAGAACGTCCCGGAGGGAGGATCGTCAGCCAGCGCCGCCTCGAGAAGGTAGTCGTCGGTCCCGGAGATGCCCGCATGGTCGTGCCACTCGAGCCATAGGAAATCGAAGCACACGCAATCGATTGCCACCGGATCCTGTGAGGCGAAGATGCTCGACGGCCAGTTCCCGTAGAACGGTGGAATGTTCCACTTCTTCGGATCCGAGGACCAGTCCTTGCCGGCAAAGAGCCCGTCCACGAGGTACAGCAGCGTTTTGCCGCCCAGTTCCCAGTGCCCCATCAAATCAACGAGGCACCGATACTGGCCGATCGCCGGTGCGTTCCCGGCGAGGCTGTCGTGCATGTCGTAGTAGTCGTAGCTCTTGCCTCGCAGCGTGCCGTCGGGATTTCTGATGAGCGAGCCATAGTGGTTCTTCCCGCATACCGTGATGCCTCCGGTGCCATGGGTCTTGAGGATGGGGAAGTTGATGAAATAGTCGGCTTCGGCAAACGATTTCGGGAGAAAGTCCTGCTTTGTCCCGTCGGCGTCCGGCGTGCTCCAAAAGAGGGGCACGTCGGAGAACTCGACCTCCGGCCGCCCGGGCCCGCCGACGTTCGAGAGGTAGCGAACGTTCGGAAACTCGGGCGAGACCCGGTCGTAGATCAGGTTGGGCATGACGCGGCCGGGATCGCCGATCGTAATGTCCTCTTCGGCCGCGCCGACGACATGCACCAGTTGCCGCAGCAGCGCCGCAATCATCGCCGGCGAGTTATCGATTCGATTCTTGTTGCTGCGGGTCTGCTCGAACGTGCTTGTATTGGCGTTGTAGCAGAGCGTATTGTTGATCTTGATGGCGATCTTCTCGCCGGGCGTGTAGCCGACGTCGCCTTTTCCGCGGGACGAATTGAAATGGCGCAGAAGCCTCTCCCACGCCGCCGCATCGGTGCTCTCACCCGCCAGGCCGCGGATCGCGCGTGAGAGCATCTTGTCGACCACGGCCGCGTCCGTACACGCGTCGTCGTACCACCGCTGCGAGGAGTTGTACCCTTCCCATTCGGTGGCGTTCGGCTCGTGAATCCAGACCACCCTGCCGGGCTGTACGCCCCGGGCGATACCCAGCGGGACGTTGGGCACGGGGAAACTGCCGGCAACCGCTGGCTCCTCGGCGGGAACTGTCAACAGCCACAACAGCGCCACCCCCACAGCCAGGCACGCCATGCCCGCGACGAACCGCGCACCCGTGAAATAACGCCGGGCCTTGCGAAAGGCCACCACTGAACCGGCCAGTCCCAACAGCCAGAGTACGAAGCCGGAGGCCAACGGAAATGCCACGCGCTGGCAGGGGTAAGCCGCCCGCGAGGGTTTGGGGATCACCCGCACCAGAAACCACACGAGCGAACCCAGGCCCACCAACGGAAGAAGCCACCGTAACGACCGGCGGTACACCCACCCGTGTTGTTCACCCCAAGCGCCGTCTCCCGCGTACCGACGCTCATGACTGAGTCGACCTGACATGGCCTGCTCCTCTCCGGAAATGCCGGTTCGCCCAATCGCATGATCTGCTGAGGACTACACCGGCAAAGACACGTTCGATCTGTGGCAGAGCCGCTCAATGTCCCGGGCAACGATCTTCGCCACAATCTCTTGCAGTTCCGCCTGTTCCTGCGCGGACAGCTCGTCAATGTACATCGGCCGAATGGTGGTTTGCCCGGCGTCTGTCTTGCTTGCCGTGCGCGACCGTTTTCTCCTGCGTCCGGCCGTGATGCTACGCTGCCTGGCCAGTATGCTCTCGGCCAGGTCAAACGTCGGTATCTCGTTGCCGTCAGGCATGCTGCGTTGCGTCGCGTCCTTTGCACCGGCAGCGCCCGCCGGGCGATTCTTCCGTTTGGACCCGCCCGTCTTGCCCCGCGAGCGGGCGGACGTCTTCGGATCGCTGCCAGCAACGGCCTCCGCGCCAAAGGGGGGGAGAACATCGGCAGCACGAAGCACCTTCTCCATTCCGCTCTCGGTTGTTCGGTCCTTCTCATCCATGATATGAAACTCCTCCTTGCTAACTATCAGTGTACCGCAACGGATGCGTCGGATCAAGCCGTTTTGCGGCAAGCCCTGCACCCGTGTCCTCAGACGTCCTCCATGCGCCGAAGCTGAATGGCCTTGATATCACCGGCCTGCCGGCCAGGGATTTCCAGCGTCCGCAGCACGAGACGCGCTTCCCCGCGGCCCAGTTCGACCGCCCCCAGCGTCAGCGGCGCCCAGATCTTCTCGTAGACCTCGCCCCGAGGCACCCGGTCCGGACTGGGAATCGGCCTGGGATCATGGGCCTTTTCGACCGTCCCGGCGAGATGGCGGCCGCCAATTTCCACGCGCAGTTTCGCGCCCACGTTCTCGGCGGCACAGACGTACATCAGCGTCACCTCGAACCGTCCCGGCTCGACGATCTTCACGGGCCACCACGCATAGGCCTTTGTATCGGTCCAGTTCGTGATCCAGTCGTTGGCCCAGCCGGAACGACCTTTGTAGCTGATCCCCTTTTGCGAGCCGGGTTCCAGGAAGGCTTCGTGCCCGGGCAGCGTAACGAGCGGCCAACCACGATGGCCCACCTCGGTCGCGATGGGGTCAAAGCCCGCTTTCGTTACGTCCTTCGCCATCGTCTCAAACGCCCGGCGCAGCTTCGCCAGGACCTCGGGCGACTTCTGCGCGACGTTGACGCGCTGCCCGGGGTCCTCGACCATGTCATAGAGCTGCCAGTCCTTCCGTGCTTTGACCGCCCGCCAGCGCTGGCTGCGCACCGAGCCCCGAACGCTCGACAGATCGCCCCCGGGCGAACGGAAAGTAAACAGCATCCGGTCGGGCCACTTCTGCGCATTTCCCGTCATCAGCGGAGCCAGGCTCTTTCCGTCCAAAGGTAAAGTCTTGGGCGCGCGCAGGCCGCATAGCTCCACGATCGTCGGAAATATATCGATATGGGCCGCAATCTGACTGACCGTGACGCCCGGCTTTACGTGTCCCGGCCAGCGAACGAACAGCGGCACGCGCACACCGCCCTCGTCCACGCTGCCCTTGCGGCCCTTCATCTCGCCGTTGAACCGGTTCGAGTTGGGGCCGTTGTCGGTAAGAAAAAGCACAATGGTGTTGTCACGCAGCCCCAGTTCGTCAAGACGGCGCAGCAGCCGGCCAACGTTGTCGTCGAGGTTCTCGCACATGCCGTAGATGCAGGCCAGCTTGTCGTCGAGCCCGCGGGCCTTGTACTTGTCGAAATACCGGTCCGGGACCTGGAACGGGCCGTGCGGAGCGTTGTAGGGCACGTAACAGAAGAAGGGCCGGCTCCGGTTCTTCTCGATGAACGCCAGCGCCGCGTCCGTGAGCACGTCAGTGATGAATCCGCTGGTCTTGACCGGAGTGCCGTTGTGTTCCAGCGTCGTGTCGAAATAGTTGTTCCAGTGTCCGGCGCAGAAGCCGAGGAACTCCTCGAAACCCTGACCGTTGGGATGGTGCGGGTAGTGAGCTCCGTTGTGCCACTTGCCGAAGCAGCCGGTCGCGTATCCCGCCTGTTTCAGAGCATCGGCCAACGTCACTTCCTCGCTGCGCATCGTTTCATAGGCGCGGGTGACACCGTGGGTGCCGGTGCGCAGATGATAGCGTCCCGTCAAGAGGCTGGCTCTCGTCGGGGCGCAAACGGGACTGACGAAGAACCGGTCGAATCGAACCCCCTGGCCGGCCAGGCGATCCAGAAGGGGCGTATCGATTTTGTCGTTACCGTGCGAGCGGATATCGCCCCAGCCCTGATCGTCAGTCATGATCAGCAGGACGTTCGGCGGCCTGCGCCGCGCGGCAGCCGCCACCGCCAGGCTATCCGGGAGCCCCCCACTCAAAGTCCCGGCCGCCGCCGTCAGGCCAAGCGTCCGGAGAAAGGCTCTTCTGCTCTGCGTCCTCATACCGGCTCCTCCTTTACGACACGCGTTTCACGTAGGCAAAATAGGCCCCGCGCGAGGTCCCGTCGTCGGCCGTGAACCAGGTCCGCAAGGTGGTCTTACCGGCCGGCAGGGAGACCTTGAACGTCACCTTCTTCGCCTGCGCCTCGATGGGTTTGCTGACGTCCACATCCGCAATCTGGAGCCTGGCCTGCTGCGCCCGGATCGCCTTGCCCTTCGGAATGGCCGCATTGATCGGCGCATCGATCTCCATCGGCCAGCGACGCAACGAAAACTCATACTCGCCCGCGCGCGCGACGTCCACGGCCCAGAAACCGTTCGCTTTCAGACCGTTGCGGATATGTCCCTGGGCCCAGGGCACGGCCCCGCCCCCGTGCCAGTCGTGACAGGTCAGCCGCGTGGGATTCTCCTCGTCCGAGCCGAGCACGATTTCGCAGCACTCGTCGAAACGCTGCGAGACGCTCTCCCACCATTTCTCGTAGGCCTGACGCAGCTTTCGCACCACGTCGGGATACTCGGCGGCCACATCGCTGGTCTGGCCCGGATCGCGGGGAAGGTCGTACAACTCCTTGCCGTTGACCAGCCGCCAGCGGTCGGTCATGACGGCGCTCTTGCGCCATTTCTCGGGGTGCTCGATGCGCTGCGAATCCGTCACGAGGATGCGGTCGGGCCAATTCGCGTCATCGCCCTTGAGCAGCGGCGTAATGCTCGTCCCGTCGAACGTCACGCCCGACGGTCCCTGCAGGTCGCACAGGTCGATCAGCGTCGGCAGCAGATCGATGTGGGCCGTGAGACGGTTCACGTTCCGGCCGCCCCCCAGGCCCCCTGCCGGCCAGCGGACGAAACACGGGACGCGGTGCCCGCCCTCGTATTCGCTGCCCTTGGTCCCGCGCATGCCCGAGTTGAAGCCCTTGCCGCCGCGGAAGCCGGCGGCCGTCCCGTTGTCGGTCATGAAAACGAGAATCGTGTTCTCTTCCAGACCGAGCGACTTGAGCTTGCCCAGGAGACGGCCCATGTTCTCGTCGATATTGGTGATCATGCCGTAGAAGTTGGCGTTCGGCACGTCTTTGTCTTTGTACAGATCGCTGTATTTCTCCGCGACGTTATAGGGGCCGTGCGGCGCATTGGTCGTCAGATACGCGAAGAACGGACGGTTGCGGTTGGCCTCGATAAAACGCAGCGCCCCGTCAAACCAGATGTCCGTACAATAGCCGGTGTGCTTCTCGGGCGTGCCGTTGTGCCAGTAGGTATCGTCGAAGTAGTCGTTGCCCCAGAAGTCGGGGGTTTGGCCGACGCCCCCGCCGCCGTGGATCAGGACCTCGTGGAAGCCGCGATGCTGCGGGCGGAACGGGAAATTGTCGCCCAGATGCCATTTGCCGAAAATGCCGGTTCGGTAGCCGCCGGCGCCGAAGACGTCCGCCATCGTCACTTCATCCCTGCGCAGCAGGGAGCGTCCCATGATGGTGTGCCACACGCCGGTCCGGTTGCAGTAATGTCCGGTCATCAGGCCCGCTCGCGTGGGCGCACAGGTCGGCCCCACGTGGAAATCGGTCAGCCGGACACTCTGGGTATACAGTGCGTCGAGGTTGGGGGTGCGAATGATTTCGTTGCCGTGACATCCAAGATCGCCGTACCCCTGGTCGTCCGTGATTACCAGGATGACATTGGGCGACTTGCGAGCTGCCCGTCGACCGGCTTTGGCCGGTTCGGCCCCCAAGGGATTCGCAATCGCCCCTGCCGCTGCTATGCCAAGTGCCCTGAGGAACTCTCTTCTGCTTTGCATGGCCTTCCTTTCCGCACGTTTGTCCCGGCCCGAAGCCCGCCGCAGGTTCAATCGGCCGGGCCGGGCGTCAGTGAATATTGCGTGAAGCTGCCCAGATCCAGCTCGCGCACCAGGGAATTGACCTCCTCGATCCGAACGCTCTTGATCGCCTCGACGTCCTCCTCGATCGAGCGGTACTTGCCCAGATACATCCAGTTGAAACCCAGATCGACCAGGCGTCCCATCGGCAGCTCGTTCTTGATGACCAGCGCGCTGAGGACCTTGTTCCTGGCCATGGTCAGCTCCTCGGCGGTGATCCCGTCGCGGGCCAGATCGGCAAAAACGGTGTCCACGATGCCCATCACGCGCGGGAAATTCTCCGCACCGCAGCAGATATAGCTGTAGAACAGCCCGGTCCCGTCCATCGCGCCGAAGTGCAGCGAGGCCGCCTCGGTGAGGGCCTTGTCCACGAGTTCCCAGTAGAAGCGCGACCCATGATCGTCGCCGACGACCACGCCCAGCAACGAGGCGGCGAAGCGCCGCGGGTCCTGCGCCGAGACACCGTTATGCATCAAACAGATGTGCTGGCGCTTCAGATTCGGCTTGGCCGCCTGCTCTTTCTGCTTGGTGCCCTCGCAATGGGTCAGCGTCCGCTCGGCCGTCTGCGCCGGCCAGGAACCGGCCGCCGCCTCGACCGCCCCGCAAAAGCGATCCCAGTCGAAGTTGCCCGTGCAGGCGACGACCATATTGTTCGGCGCGTACCGCCGGGCGAAATACGCGCGCATCTGTTCGGCCGACAACGCATCGATGCTCTCGACGGTCCCGAGAACGCTGTACCCGCACGGGTGCGTCCCGAAGTGCAGCGCCCGGCAGCGGTCGATCACGTCGAAGGAAGGCGCGTCCTGGTACATCGCGATCTCTTCCTTGATGACGTTCTTCTCGATATTGAAGTCGTCGTCGCGCAGCGCCGGTCTCATCAACTCGGACCACAGCTCGGTAATTGGCTCCAGGTATTCCGGCAGAACCGCCGCGTAGAAGACCGTGTTCTCCTCGCTGGTGAACGCGTTGAACTGCGCCCCCCGGCTGTCGAACGCTTCGTTAACCTCCAGGGCGCTGAGCCTGTCAGTGCCCTTGAACAGCATGTGTTCCAGGAAGTGAGACACGCCGTTGATCTCGGTCCTCTCGTCCCGGGCGCCCGTGCGGACAAAGAAACCCACCGCCGCCGACATGGCCTCCGGATTGAGCTCACCAATTAGAACGAGACCGTTCGATAACGTCTTTTGCCTGAACTGCATAAGCCTCACTCGACACGGACTTCCCTCGGGCCGATCGTGACGACCGTGAAGTCCTGGAAGGGGTTCTCTTTCAAAAAGGTCAGCACGGAATCAACCGTGGTGGCCTCGATTCGCTGTTTGATCTCGTCGAGACTGCGGACCCGGCCCAGCATGTAGCAATCGCCGCCCATCGAGCTGACGCGGTTGCCGGACGACTCGCTCTGCATAACCAGCGAGGACTTGAGTCCGACCTTGGCCCGGTCGAGCTCGGCCTCGCTGATGCCCTCGGCGAGACGGTGGAATTCGCTCACGATCACATCCAGTGTCTCCTGGGCCTTCTCCGGCGTGGTGCCCGCGTAACACATGATGCCGGCGGCGTCCTTGAGCGAATGGTACCGCGCCCCGATGGCATAGCAGAGGCCGCGTTTCTCCCTGACCTCAGTAAAGAGTCGCGCGCTCATGCCGCCGGAGAGGATCGATACCGCCACCCGCGCGTCATAGTAAGCCTCGTCGGTGAACCGGGAGGTGTCCGTCATCAGCCCGATATGAACCTGCGCGCCCTCGTTGGGGACATGTGTGTATTTGCCATGGCGCGGATGCAACTCAGGCGTCTGCGACGGCGCCGTTTCACAACCTGCGAACCCGCCCTCGAGCAACCGGCAGACGGCTTCGAAATCGTATTTGCCCGCCACGGAGAAAATCGTCCGGCCCGCATCGAAGCGGCTGCGGACAATCTCGCGCATCGCCCCGGACGCCAGGTTCTTCAGTTCGTCGATCTCACCGACGGTGCTGCGGCCCAGGGGATCGGGATAGAAGCGCCGGC
>JAFGCA010000090.1 GCA_016932895.1 Sedimentisphaerales bacterium
CTGGACTTTGGCTTCGTCAATCCGTTCGTGTGCCTGTGGATGCAGGTGGACCATGAGGGGATGGTTCGCGTGATCGACGAGTACGTCCGCAGCCGGGCGACGATCGACGTCCACGCCGAACGCATCAAGACGCAGACGCCGTGCGCCGAGGAACAGGTGGCCGCGACCTTCTGCGATCCCGCCGGCGCCGGACGCAGCGACATCACCGGGACCAGCGTCGTTCGTGAGTTGCGGAGCTTTGGAATCGCTACGCGCTACCGCCGCAGCGGTATCCTCGAGGGTATCGACCAGATCCGCCGAGCCATCCGCGCCGGCGACGGCGCGAGCACCCTCCTCATCTCGCCCCGCTGCCCCCGCCTGATCGAAGCGATGCAGTGCTACCACTACCCCGACGCCGGCCGGGCCCCCACCAGCGAACTCCCCGCCAAAGACGGCCTCCACGACCACCCCATCGACGCCCTCCGATACTTCTTCATCAACCACCACCACCCCACCAAAACCGCCACCCGACGGTATTGAGCGGGCATGGGCACGAACCACCAAATTGCAGAAAGTTCTATATTCCAGAAGATTAGCCTTGCCTTTGGTCGATATATCTTGGTGTACTTCTATATAAGGAAAGGAGGTGAATCATGCAAATCGGAGACAGATTACGCGCGGCGCGGAGTGCTGCCGGCTACACCCTGAAAAGAGTCGCCAGAGAAACAGGCATTGGCCAGTCGTCGTTGTCCGAGTTCGAAAACGATAAACGGGAACCGCGTTTCTCGCAACTGAGCCGGTTAGCGGAGGTGTACAAAAGGTCTATTGAGTTTTTTCTTCAAGAAGGGGCCCTTGGCGAGACCGTCATGCTCTGGCGTGATGCTCCCGCCGACCCAGGTGAGGCCAGAAACGTTGAATCGCGCTTTCGCCAGCTTTGTGAGCAGTATCACAGGTTGGAGTTGCTCATGGCCGACCCGGAGGAAGCCGTTTGGCCACAGGCTGCAACAGCAAGGGACAGATTCGATTTCAAGGAAGCCGGTCGTCTGGCGGAAAAATTTCGCAGGGGGTACCTACAAGGTGACATACCAAGCGCGTCCTTGAAGCAAGTGTTGGAGGAGAGGCTTCGCGTCAAGGTGTTCCATCTGCGGTTTCACGGCAGCGCCGTTTCGACGGTATCCCCGGAGTTTGGCCCGGCTGTCTTGCTTAATTCTCAGAGCAAGCTGTGGCGGCGCAACTTCGATCTTGCACACGAGCTGTTTCATCTTCTAACGTGGGAAGTCTTTAGGACGCCTGACTCTGATATGTGTGAGCCAAACAGCGAGGAAGACCAACTTGCAGATGCGTTCGCAAGCAGGCTGCTGCTTCCTACCGATGCGGTCAAGGACCGAATAGAGCAACTTGCAGATGAGGAAGGCAAGATCGGCCTGGAAACGTTAGACGAAATTGCGAGAGAATTCGGCGTATCGTTGCCTGCTCTCCTCTGGCGCATGAAGTATCTCTACAACCAATCCGTTGAAGAGATCCAGAAGCACATCGAACAGGCAGAAAGGCTGAAGGTCACGCGCCCGCCGCGCGCGTCAGATGAGCCCGACGAACTCCCGGATCGTTATTGCAGTCTCGCTATCAGAGCGTTGAACAACGGGAAGTTGTCTCTGATTCAGTTTGCCAGGTATATGGGCCTCGGCTATAAAAAGGCACAGGAATATCTCGTGGATGAGGGAGATCTCACGGATGAAGAAGTTTCGATTTCTGTTGCTTGACGCGGGGCCCATCATCAAGCTTTTCGAGTTGGGTATCTGGGACGAATTCATCAGCCGATGCGATGTCACGGTATGCCGGACGGTCGCGGAGGAAGCCAGGTGGGCAAGCCAGGAATTCGAAGATGTCTGCATCGACGTAGAAAGCTGCGGGAAGGAGGGGCGCATCCACGTGGTGGATGTGGAGGTTTCTGCCGCGAAGGCTTTCTTTGACAGGTTCGACTTTTCCTACAAGGCGGCGCTCTACGACGGTGAAAAGGAAACCCTCGCATTTCTGGACAGTTCTCCTGAGCCGTGGCGTGTATGTTCATCGGATGCGGCAGTCTTCAGAGTCCTCGGGCTTCTGGGGAAAGCCGAGGTGGGCGTGTTCCTGGAAGAAGTACTCAGGCAGATTGGATTTGGGCGTTCACTCGAATGGAAGTACTCCGAGCAATTTCGAAGCAAGTACACAAGTTCGGGGCAGACCGATGCAGTCCTGGGAAAAGGACGTGCGGACACGTCCTGAGACGCGACACACCAGCGCGCGAGCCTTGGCTTTTCTTTGACTTGGGGGGGTGGGGGGGATACACTCTGGCGAAACGAAAGTATGTGCTGAGGGGATAGATGAACTATCAGTTCGATACAGAGAAGGTTTCGCAGCATGTGGTGAAGTACGGCGTGGATATACGTCCGGCGATTGCGCCGGAGGCGGACCGGGCCAAGCTTCAGGATTACGGGAACTGGCTGGTGGAGCAGTTTCCGGACGTTTTCGAGACGCTGCTCTCGGGCCCGCGTCAGTTGCGGGTGCAGCGGACGTTTATCCTGCCCAATACCAAGCGGGTGGAGCTGCCCACGTTCGTGCTGACCAATCGGGGACCCGTGTTCACCTTCCCCGAGCGGCTCTTCATCGACCGCCCGCACGAGTTGGCCATTCCCGACAAGGACAAGATTTTCCGCAAGGCGTTCGACGAGCTGCGGGCGAGATTCGCGGACCGGGCGGTGCCGCGCGTCGGGGTGGTTCATGAGTTCGTCTTTGACACCGGGTTCATCAACTCGCTCGAGGTCGTGGCCAGCACGTTGAAACACGATCAGTGGCGGCGCAAGGTCAGGAACCTTCGCATTCTGCTGGAAGCCCCGGCTGACGGGAAGAACGTGAACATCGAAATCCGGCCGACCTACCTCCAGCGGGCCGGCAAGCGCACTCAGGCCGTCCCCGAGGAGGACCAAAAATTCGGCATCATCGTCAATGTCGATATCAACAATCAGGAGGTCACCGGCGACCTGACGAAGGCGGAAGTCAGCGACATCCTCGCCTTTGCCAGCGATTACATTCCGGAAGAGCTCATCAAGTTTCTCAACAACGAGTATTGAGGATCCGACGCCGGCAGCGGCGCCGGGGCCCTGACCGTCCGTACGACCGCGTGCGGCTGAATCCGCCCAGCGCCTCTTCCACCGGCTCCCATTTCAACCGCTGGGGCAGACAGCCCTCTCCGGCGGCCGGTGCGGTCGCCACCCCGGCCCGCTTTCATCATCTCCCGTCTGTTTACCCGTCGCTTCACCATGCACAACTCCCGCAGTTCTGCCCACGTGGATACTCCGCCTGCCGCCGCGGCCCGACCCGACGCCCGGCCCGGCTCGCAGGGAAGGATAGACCCCTCGGGCGCTCGGCCGGCGGGACTTCAGCACCGGGGAGAATCTTCGGTCGCCGGGTATGGTATGATTGCGCGGTTAGCTCGAGAAGGTACAAAACGCTCCGGGCAAGGGCCGACGGAGAGAGTAAAAAACAGGGCTGAGGAGCGGAGGGAGAGGAAAAGCGAGATAACCCCAGCCCTGTTCAAATGCAGTGTAACCGCGATAGTAGTTACTCCAATTTACTGATAATAGCACAAAGAGTTCGGAGAGGGCAAGGAAAAATTCTCTCAACTTTGCAGTGCGTGCGAAGATGCTGGCATCGGCATTTGCGTTGCTTTTTTCGGCTTTTGGCGGTATACTTCCTGACTTGAAGACTTGAATGGGAAACGGAATATTTCTTCCCGACGGACGCGGATTTCGGAGGCGGCCCTATGTTAACGGACAATATTCTCGACCTGATAGGGAACACCCCGTTGCTCCAGCTAACGGGCGAGCGGATTTTCGCCAAGGCGGAATTTCTCAATCCGGGCGGCAGTGTCAAGGACCGTGTGGCGCTGGCGATGTTGGAGGCGGCGCAGCGGGATGGCAAGCTCAAGGCCGATACGATCGTCTGCGAGCCCACCAGCGGCAATACGGGCATTGGCCTGGCCCTGGTCGGCCGGCTGATGGGCTGCCGCGTGCGTATCGTGATGCCCGAGGGGATGAGCGAGGAGCGCAAAAAGCTGATCAGAGGCCTGGGCGGCGACCTGGTCCTGATTCCGGATGAGGAAGGGATCGGCGGTGCGGTGCGCCACGTGGAGCAGATGGCCGCCGAGGACAGTCGCATCTTCGTGCCGCAGCAATTCCAGAATCCGGCCAATCCGCAGGTGCACTACGAGCAAACCGCCCGCGAGCTCTGGCGACAGATGGGCGGCGAGATCGCCTGTTTTGTCGCCGGCGTCGGCAGCGGCGGAACCTTGCAGGGCGTGGGAAAATTCCTGAAAGAGCACAAACCGAACGTCAAAGTCGTCGCGGTGGAGCCGGAGAACCGCTCCGCACTTCTGGGTCACGAGCCCGGCCTGCACCAGATCCAGGGCATCGGCGACGGATTCATTCCGGACGTGCTTGACGTATCGCTGGTCGACGACGTCGTGGAGGTTTCGGACGAGGCCGCCATCGAGACAACCCGGCAGTTGGGCCGCGATTTCGGCCTGCTCGTGGGGATCAGTTCCGGCGCGAACGTCTGGGCCGCCCGCCGGCTGCTCGAGAGCACCAGCGGCAACGTGGCGACGATCCTGCCCGACCGGGCGGAGCGCTATTTCAGCACCGCCCTGATGTAGCAGGGCGTCAGGATTTTACCCCGATGGACGAGATGCGGTGCTGGCCGTCCTGGACAATCTTAACCACGCTGACGATAACGACGAAGAACTCGAGCCTGCCAAGAAACATGCCACAGATTTCCGTCCAGAGCACCAGAGAAGGTGCGTCCTGGCCCGTGACGCCTACGGACAGGCCGACCGTGCCCAAAGCGGATGCAAACTCAAAGAGAGACTCCTTCACACCGTACCCGTGGGCAGCAATGATGGCCGCGCCGACCATGAAAGTAACCATATAGAGAAAAACAAAAGTTCCCACCCTTCGCAGTCGCTGCTCGCTAATGAAGTCCTTAGTCTCCCCCTGCCAAATGTGATTCTCGACGACGGCCGTTCTCGGCAACAGCGACCGGCGAATGTCCCATATCACGCTCTTAAGCAACACATAGATGCGGTATTGCTTGATGCCGCCAGCCGTAGAGCCCGTGCCGCCGCCGATAAGCATGAGGATGACCAAGATGAGAACGCCCTCAGGGCCCCAGCGACCGTAACTGACGGTGGAGAATCCCGTAGTGGTTAAGGCGCTGAAGGCCTCAAATACAGCCACGCGAATGCTCTTTTCCAGGTTGGCATACAACGGCAGGCAGATCACGAAAAACAGGGTCAGCATGCAGATCGGCAATAGAATAACCATCAGTCGCAGTTCACCGCTGCGGGTTACGGCCCTGAATCTTCCGCGGAAGAACAAATAAGCCGTCACGAAGTTCGTATTGCCGAGCACCATGAGCGGGATAGTGACGGCCTCCACAAGAGGTGAATCCCAATGGCCGATGCTATCCGGCCGTGTGGAGAAGCCGCCCGTGGAAATGGCGGCAAATGTATGATTAATTGCGTCAAAGGGCGCCACGCCCGATAATAGATAGCCGAGAATGCCTGCGACGGCATACCCGACATAGAGCAGTAGAACCAGCTTAGCTGACTTGCGCACGTGCGGAACCAACTGATCGCTTCGCCCTTCAGCCAGGGTAAGCGCCGGGCCTACAGGTCCTATGATCGCTGCCAGCATAATGATAGCGAAACCAGCACCTCCGGCCAGTTGCATGATGCTGCGCCAGAGCAGGATCAGGTGTGTGCTCTGTGTGACGTCAATGACGGAAAGGCCTGTTGTGGTCCAGCCGCTGGCGGATTCGAAGAACGCGTGGGTGAAGCTCATCCTTTCCACCACGGCCAGAGGCCAGGCGCTGAGCAGGGAGATGGCGACCCAGCTCAACAGGATGACGATCCCTGCGTGCTGAAC
>JAFGCA010000833.1 GCA_016932895.1 Sedimentisphaerales bacterium
CCGGACCGGCCCCGATGATACAAATCTCTGTCTTCACAAGCGACTGCTGCTCCGTGGCCCCAAACTGTCATCTGCGCGAGCCGATCACCGAGTGCGACGGCCCACCGTCCCATTCTCGCCGCCGTCTGCGGAGAAATCAACCCGCTTGCGATGCGTTGACCGGCATGCCGGCACGGCACGCTCATGGCGCGGCGGACGCCGCGCCGCCAATGGTGAGACTTTTTGAAAGGAATGACGATGCCGCTCTGGCAAACCTGTCTGATCAAGATTCTGCTGGCGACGGGGCTGGGGGCGGCCGTCGGCTTCGAACGCCAGCTCAGCGGCAAAGTCGCCGGCATCCGAACGAACACGCTCATCTGTCTCGGGGCGGCGGTCCTGACGATCATCTCCGAGGAGATGGGCTTGCGGCACAACGACTCGACGGCGCGCATCGCCGCCCAGATTGTCACGGGGGTCGGCTTCCTCGGCGCCGGTGTCATCATTCGCGACCGGGGCGGCGTTCACGGCCTGACCACGGCCGCGACGATTTGGCTGGTCGCCAGCGTCGGCATCGCCGTGGGAGCCGGATTCTACTTCCTGGCCGTCGCGACAGCGGTCCTGTCCATCATCATTTTGCTCGGCCTGAAACACTGGCCCACCCGCTCCACCGGCACGGACAAAGAGGAACACTGACACGCCGTCGGCGCCGCTCATTTCAGTTTGATCTTCGAAAGGTCGGCTGGGGGTTCGGGGAACGCCATGCGGAGTTTCGCGAGATGTTTGACGAGAATCTCGGAGATGACGAGGTTGCGGAACCATTTCTTGTTGGCCGGAATGACAAACCACGGGGCGTGTGCGGTGCTGCATTTGCCCAGGGCGTCTTCGTAGGCCTTGCTGTAGTCGGGCCAGTAACGCCTTTCCTCGAAGTCCTTGGGGTTGGCCTTCCAGTGTTTCGTCGGGTCTTCGAGCCGGGCGCGGAATCGCTCGAGCTGTTCGTCCTTGCTGATGTGGAGGTAGAACTTCAGGATGTGCGTGCCGTTGAGCGCCAGGGTACGCTCGAACTCGTTGATCTGGTCGTAGCGCTTCGACCACACGGACCGGGGGACCATGTTGTGGACTCGCACGATGAGGACGTCCTCGTAGTGCGAGCGATTGAAGATGCGAATCTCGCCTTTACGCGGTGCGGCCCGGTGGATGCGCCAGAGGAAATCGTGGGCCAGCTCTTCCTCGGTGGGCGTCTTGAAGGAGACGACCTTGCAGCTCTGCGGATTCAGCGGTCCCATGACGTGCCGAATCGTTCCGTCCTTGCCGCCGGCGTCCATGGCCTGGAGCACGATCAGGACGGACCGCTTGTTCTCAGCGTACAGGAGGTACTGCAGCTCAGCCAGGCGCTCGCGGTTTTTCTCCATCCGTTTCCGGGCCGATTTCTTGTCGGCGACGTCGGCGGTATCGTCCGGGTCCCATCGCGCCAGCTTGACTTTCGCGTCCGGTTTGACTTTGAATCGCTCGCTGAAATTCATGGCAAAACCTCCCTTTTATCGCGGCCATGCGGCGCCCGGCGATCTGTTCGGCTCGGCAGGCGAATTTGGCCGTATTATATCGGATGGCCGGGGCGGACGCGGAACGGAATCTGCGGCAAAAAGTCGATCGATTCGCCGCTTGACGCTGACACCCGTATCTGCCCAGGACCCAAAGCAATGATGCCCACGAGATTGCACAGACACTTTCCGGGGCCTTCCGGACTTTGCCCTTGATTTTCGTTTCGGTGTGACCTACGCTGAAGCCGATGGATGGTAGGCAATGCGAACCAGGCAAACGAGGGGTGATTGTGGGACGTTTGGTTGTTCTTTCGGGTCCGTCATGTGTGGGCAAAGGGCCGCTTCGGGCGGGCCTGGAGAAGTTCTATCCGGTGCTGGCGGACGGGCTCACGAAGCTCGTGCTGTACGACAGCCGGGCGCCGCGGCCGGGCGAGGTGGACGGCGTGGACTACCATTTCCGCAGCCGCGATTTCATCGAAGCACTGCGCGAGAAGGAGAATTACTCGGTCTTCGAGGTTCGCGGCGACCTCCAGGCCCTGGACGTCGGCGAGCTGAGGCGCACGCTGGCCGGCACCGACGTCTTCTTCGAGGGCAATCCGTTCATCGGTTGCGGGCTGCTGGATTTCGTGCAGGAGAATCGCTTCGAGTGTCTCAGCATCTTCCTCTCTCCCTTGTCGCGCGAGGAAGTCCTCGAGCTGCGGATGCCGGAGAGACAGGTGGCACTGCCTGATTTCCTTGCGGACGTCATGCGGCGCAAGCTGCTGCGCCGCACGACGAAGCAGAAGGGGAATCTCTCCCTGAAAGATCTGGAGGACATCGAAACGCGGGCGGGCAGTGCGTATCGCGAGCTGCGAGAGGCATGGCGTTACGATGGTGTCATTCCCAACCACGACGGGGAAGACAGCGACAACTGGGACGCGTTCTATTATCCGCTCGGAGACGCGCGCAAGGCGCTGCTGGCTTTCGCAGCGGTGCTCGAGAACAAGACGACGCCGCAGGTGGAAACGTGGGAACGGGACCTGGTGCCGTGAGGCCTTTGTCTGCTTGGGCCGCGGCGCCGCCGGAAAACGCGTATGTTTGAAACAGGGTATGGTGACCATGGCTGCTGTTGATCCAAGCTGGCGGTTCCTGGCGTGTCGTTATTTGCGCGGGCAGCTCGAGAAGCTGACGAAGGAACTGCGGGGCGTGCGCCAGAACGACGACATCGAGTCCGTGCACCAGGCCCGGGTCGCCTCGCGTCGCATGCGCGCGGCGTTTCGGATGTTCGGCGATTGCTTCGAGGACAAGAGGCTCGTCAAATGGCAGAAGCGGATCAAGATCCTGACGAAAGGCCTGGGTGCGGCCCGGGACAAAGACGTCCAGATCGATTTCGTGGAGACGTTTCGCCAGACGGAAGAGGCCGCAGAGAAGCGCAACCGCCCCGGATTGACGCGGTTGCTGTTGCGATTGCGGCAGGCCCGGGACACGCTGCAGCCGGAAGTGCTCAAGGCTTTGGAGAAGCTGGGCAAGGGCGATGTCCTGGCCGAGATGCACGGGGAGCTGGAGAGAATCCTCTTCACGTTGCGAAGTAGTGACGTGCCGTTGCAGAGCCCGGTCGTTTGGGCGCGCGGGGCCGAGCAGATTCACCGCCGGAAGCATGACCTGTTTGTCTGCGAGCACACGCTGGACGATCCCGGGGACCAGGTCGGCCACCACCAGATGCGCATTGCGGCCAAGCGGCTGCGCTACACGATGGAGATCTGCGATCTGGCCTACGAGGGAAAGCTCGCTCCGTTTATCAAGGGCGTCAAGAAGGTGCAGACTCTCCTGGGCGACGTGCACGATTGCGACGTATGGGTGGCGGACATCGGCGCGTTCATGGAGCGGGAGCGGCTGCGTACCATCGACCATTTCGGGCACCCGCGTCCGTTTCTGCGTCTGCGTCCCGGCCTGACGCTGCTACGCACCGAGCGAGAAACCCACCGCCGGCGAACCTTCGCCGACCTGGTCGCGTACTGGAAAACGCTGGAAGAAGAAGGCTTCTGGGATCAATTGGAAACCACGCTGCAACCGCGCGAGGAGGCAGCAGACAAGGATGCAGCCGAAAGACAGGATCAGCGCGTAGATGCCTCGGACGAGAAAGCCGAACAAGATCGCACTGCTCAGTGACGTGCATGGGAACCTGCCGGCGCTGGAGGCGGTGCTTGCCGATGCTGCGGAAAACGGCGCGGGCGCGGTCTGGAACCTCGGCGATTTTTTGGGCTATGCGCCGTTCCCCAACGAGGTAATCCAGGCGTTTCGCGCGGCGGAGGCGGTGAACGTCGTGGGCAACTACGACCTCAAGGTTCTGGCGTTTGAGCAGAGGAAGGAGAAGTGGAAGCGCAAGAAGACGGCGGAGAAATACGTGGCGTTTACCTGGAATCACGAGCACCTCTCGGCCGGGAGCCGGGCGTTCCTGGAGTCGCTGCCCGAGCAACGCCGCTGCGAGGTGAGCGGGCTGTCCGCTTTGCTGGTGCATGGCAGTCCGGCGTCGGTGGCCGAGCTTCTGGGCCGGGCGACGCCGGCGGGGCGTTTCCGCGAGCTGGCCGGGATGGCGTCGGTGGATCTCGTCGCCTGCGGCCATTCTCACGAGGCGTTCGTTCGCCGGGTCGACGAGACGTGGTTTGTCAATCCCGGCAGCGTCGGACGCCCCGAAGGCGGTGACTGGCGGGCTTCGTACGCGCTGCTGGACGTTGCGGACGGGAACCTGCACGTGGGACACCGGCGCGTCGCCTACGACGTCGAGCGGGTGGTCCGCGCCGTACATGCGGCGGGCCTGCCGGCCGAGTTCGCCGATGTCTTCCGAGAGGCCAGAAGCCTCGATCAACTCCGGGAGCGGACCGGCGGCGCGCTCGATGCCGTTCTGGCGCTGGCGAGACGCTGCGATTACGAATGCCAGCACACGCACCAGGTGACAACGCTGGCGCTGCAGATTTTCGATGAGCTGGCGACTCTGCACGAGATGGGGTCCGAGGAACGCTTCTGGCTCGAGTGCGGCGCCCTGCTGCACGACATCGGCTGGACCGAGGGCCCTCAGGGGCATCACAAGACGGCGCTTCGGTTGATTCTGGCCGAGCCGGGACTGCCCTTTACGCTGCGGCAGCGCCACATCGTCGCCTTGATTGCCCGCTACCATCGTAAGGCCCTTCCCAGCGAGCAGCACAAGTATTTTCCGGACCTCAACCCGGAGGACCGGCACCGCGTCCGCATGCTGGCCGGCATTTTGCGCGTCGCCGACGGGCTGGACCGCAGCCACGCAAATCTGATTCGAAAAGTGGCGTGCAAAGTGACCGATTCGAGCATCACGTTTCGTTGCGATGCCGACGGACCGGCCCAGTTCGAGGTGGAGGCGGCGACGAAAAAGGCCGATCTATTAGAAGGAGTGTTCGCAAGGCACGCCGCGATCCAGGTGTCGGTCGGAGCCGAGAGAAGTTGACGGGACCCTCCGAGCCTTGTAGATGACGTGGCGCAGCCTTCACGACCGAGAACGAAACGAGTGATTCAAGCTATGGCAAGCTCCGGAAAAAAGCGGAAAACAGCGTTGGTGGCGGAGACCCTGGCGGTGATTGACATCGGGTCGAACTCGATCCGCATGGTTGTTGGGCAGGTGTTGCCCGACGGGAAGCTTGAGATTCTCGAGCGTTTGCGGCGGGCGGTGCGATTGGGGCAGGACACGTTCCGCAACGGCTCGATTCGCGCCGCCACGATGCGCAGCGCCGTGGCGATCCTGAGAGACTACCGTCACGTGCTCAACACTTACGGCGTAAGCCGGGTGGGGGCCGTGGCGACGAGCGCCGTTCGCGAGGCCACCAACGGGGAGACTTTCGTCGACCGCGTTTTGGCGGCGACGGGCCTGGAAGTTTCGGTCATCAGTGTGGCCGAGGAGGGGCGCCTGACGGTTTCGGCCGTTCGCGACGCCGTCGGCAAGAAGCTGCTGAAAGCACAAGCCGCCCTGGTGGTCGAGGTGGGAGGCGGAAGCACCGTCCTGAATCTGCTGCGCAAGGATGAGGTCCGGGTCTCACAGAGTCTGCCGACCGGATCAGTTCGCATGCAGGAGGTGCTCTCGACGAGCACCGAGACCGCCGATCAGGCCGCCAGGCTGATCCGGCACCAGGTCACCAGCGCGACCAAGGCCTTCCACAGCCTGCTTCCGCTCAAGCAGGTTCAGACCTTTATCGCGGTGGGCGGGGACGCGCGCTGGGCGGCCGCCCAAGTGGGCAAGTCGGCCGACGGTGGCGATATCAGAACGGTCTCGCAAAAGGCCCTGGACCGACTGCTGGAGAAGTGCCAGCACCTGACGGCCGATGAGCTGGCCCGGGTCTATCACATGCCTTTCATCGACGCCGAGACGATTGTGCCGGCGTTGTTCGTCTATCAGTTGTTGCTCCAGGCCACGCAGGCGCGCACGATGACGGTAACGGACGTTTCAATGCGGGACGGGCTGCTGCTGGATCTGGTGCGGGACGTGGCCGGAGGCGAGGACGATTCGACGTACAGCGCGGTCGTTCAGTCGGCGCTGGCGGTGGCCCAGAAATATCAGGTGGATATCAAGCACGCCGAGCATACTCGCTCTCTGGCGGTGCGTCTTTTCGACAAGCTGTTGTCCGAACATCGGTTGGGCCCGCGCCATCGCCTCCTGCTGGAGGTGGCGGCCCTGCTGCACGAGGTCGGGACGTTTGTCTCCAGCCGGGCCCATCACAAGCACAGTCTGTACCTGATCGCCCATTCCGAAATTCTGGGTCTGACCCAGGACGAGCTGATTATGGTGGCCAACGTCGCGCGGTACCACCGGCGCAGCCGCCCGAAACCGTCGCATCCGGATTACAGCCACCTGCCGCGCGAGCGGCGTATCATCATCAACAAGCTGGCGGCTTTGCTCCGCGTGGCCGACGCCCTCGACAACTGCCGGACGCAGCAAATCCGCGGTCTCGATTGCCGGATCGACAACAATGGACTTATCATTTCCGTGGAAGGAGTGACGGACCTGACGTTCGAAAACCGGTCGCTGCTGGAAAAGGGAGACATGTTGCAGGATATCTACGGCCTTGACGTTCGCCTGGAGCAGGTGCGGCGCTCTTGAGACGCCGTAGTGCCAAGCCCATCGGCTGCGGAAGAACCGAGGCAGAGAGACAACCGAGATAGGCTATGACAAAGAAGAATCTGAAAGTGTCCGATCTTTTTATCAATCGCGAGTTGAGCTGGCTCGAGTTCAACGACCGGGTCCTGCAAGAGGGCCGCTCCGATCGACTGCCGCCGGGCGAGCGGCTCAAGTTCCTGTCGATTGTCAGCTCGAACCTGGACGAGTTCTTCATGATCCGCGTAGCGGGTCTGAAGCAGCAGAAAGCCGCGGGCGTGCGCAAGCGCGACGCCAGCGGGTTGACGCCCTCGCAGCAGCTCTTTCTCATCAGCGGGAAGGTGCGGGAGATGCTGACGCAGCAGACGGCCGCCATCGCCGACGTGTTCGAGCAGCTCGCCGGGCACGATTTCCGCCTTGTACGCAGGGACCAGTGGACGCCGAAGCAGCGTCAGTTCCTGGCGAAGTATTTTGCCGCCGAAGTGCTGCCGGTTCTGACGCCGCTGGCGGTGGAAGAGCTCGATCCGTGTCCGCTGTTGTCGGATTTGCAGCTTTTCGTGGCTCTCTTGGTGAGCGTCTCGAAGAGCGACGCATCCGATCCGAAGGTGATTGCCGTTCCCGTGCCGGGTTTGTTTCCCCGTTTCGTCATGGTGCCGGCGGCCAAAGGGACGTGCGTGGCACCGCTGGAAGAGGTCATCCTCGACAATGCCGGGGCACTGGCGGGGGGCCGCGCCATACATGCGGAAGCGGTCTTTCGCATCACGCGCGATGCCGACGTGGCGATTCAGGAAGACGAGGCGGCGGATCTTCTGGGCACGGTGCAGGACGCGGTGCTGGCGCGAAAGCGGCGCGCCGCCGTACGGCTGGAAATCAGCGCCCGTCCGGCCCGGCGCATCAAGCGGTGGATCGTCGATGCGCTGGACTTGCGCAGTGAGGACGTCTACGAGGTCGAAGGCCTGCTGGACGCCCGGGCCCTGATGCACCTGACGGGCCTGCCGGTGATTCAGGGTCTCAAGGCCCCGGACTGGCCCGGGCAGGTGCCGCAGGATCTGATCGGGGCCGAGGAGCTCTGGCCGGCGCTTCAGGACCGTGACGTGCTGTTGTTTCACCCCTATGAGACGTTCGACCCGGTGGTGCAACTGGTGGCCGAGGCGGCCGAAGATCCGAACGTGCTGGCCATCAAGCAGACGCTGTACCGCACCAGCGGCGATTCACCGATCGTCCGCGCCCTGGCGCGGGCGGCTGAGAACGGCAAGGAGGTCACCGTCCTGGTGGAGCTCAAGGCCCGCTTCGACGAGGCCAAGAACGTCAATTGGGCGCGCCGTCTCGAGGACGCGGGCTGCCACGTGATCTACGGGATCGCGGGCTTCAAGACGCACGCCAAGGCCCTGCTGGTGATCCGCCGGGAGGCCCGGCGTCTGCGCCGGTACGTGCATTTGGCCACCGGCAACTACAACGACAAAACGGCCCGGCTGTACTCGGACATCGGGCTGCTGACCTGCGACGACGAGCTGGCCTCCGACGTCGCGGCGTTCTTCAACCTGCTCACGGGGCTCTCCGAAACCGTTGAATGGCAGCAGTTGATTATCGCGCCGACCGAGCTGCGCAGCCGGTTCCTGGATCTGATCGACCGGGAGATCAAGGTCTCCACCCCCGACCGTCCGGGCCTGATCATGGCCAAGGTCAATTCGCTCGAGGACGGGGCAATCTGCCTGGCCCTGGCCCGGGCGAGCCGGGCCGGCGTAGAGGTGCTGCTGAACGTGCGTGGTATTTGCTGCCTGCGGCCCGGGGTCAAGGGGGCGTCCAAGCGCGTGCAGGTGCGTTCCATCGTCGACCGTTATCTCGAGCATGCCCGCGTCTACTACTTTGCCAACGGCGGACATGCCGAGGTGTACCTCAGCAGCGCCGACTGGATGAGGCGAAATCTGGATCGGCGCCTTGAAATCCTGTTTCCCATCAAGGACGCTCGGATTCGGCGGCGCCTGGCGAAGATTCTACGCACCTATTTCGCCGACAACGTCAAGGCGTGGGAGCTGTTACCGGACGGGCGCTACCGTCGGGTCCGCCAGCGCGGCAAGGCGGTTCGGGCGCAGGAGAAGTTCTACGAGGAGGCG
>JAFGCA010000834.1 GCA_016932895.1 Sedimentisphaerales bacterium
GCGTCTTTTCCACCTCCGCCAGCAACGCAGGGTTGCCCAGCTTTGTCTCCCGCGAGATCCAGTCCCGCAGCGACTGGGCCCGTGGGATCGTGACGCCTCGCTTGATCACGGCGTCCCAGTCTTCGAGCAGGTCGAAGACCATCGTCAACGCCGGGAAACGATTTGTCCCGCGCCACTGGCTGTACAGGTTCACGAACTCGGCCGCCTCGCGGACGTACTTGCTCACCGCCTGGAGCTTCCAGTGCTTGACGATGTTCGGAATGAAGCATTCCTTGTGCTTGATCTCCATGGAGTCGAACACGCACCCGTCGGAGTCAATCCCCAGGAAGAAGCCCTTTCGGGGCTGGAGGTCCCTGAGAGATTTTGCCGCGTCTGCCGTCATGTCAAATTCCTTTTTGGCGCGGTGGACAGTGTCATCATTACACGCCGCTGAACGCCGAGAACCCGCCGTCTACGGGCACTACGATCCCCGTAACGAACTTGGATGCCTCGCTGCAGAGCCACAGCAGAGCCCCGATCAGCTCCGAGGGCTCGCCGAATCGCCCCATCGGCGTATGATCGATGATCGTTTGGCCTCGCTTGGTGAGGTTGCCCGAGCCTTCCTCCGTCAGCAGGAAGCGGTTCTGTTCCGTCAGGAAGAACCCCGGGGCGATTGCGTTTACGCGAATCTCGGTCGAATGCCGCGTCGCCATGTACACGGCGAGCCACTGCGTGAAGTTCGCGATGGCAGCCTTCGCCGCGGAATAGGCCGCGATGTTGGTCAACGGCCGCAACGCGTTCATCGACGCGATATTGATGATGATTCCGCTGCCTCGTTTGGCCATCTCCTGGCCGAACACCTGTGAGGGCAGCATTGTCCCGATGCAGTTGAGATCCAGCACCCACCGGAGCCCCTCCTCGGGCAGGTCGAAGAACGTCGTCGGCGCGACGCACGTCGCTTCTTTTTTGTTGCCGCCGGCGCCGTTGATCAGGATGTCCACCGGCCCGATCGAATCCTCAATGCAGACCTGCGCCTCGCGGATTGTATTTTTGTCCAGGACGTTGATCTCGACCGGCACCGCGAGCCCGCCGGCGGCGTCGATCTCCTTGACCAACACGTTCGCCCGCAGCGAGTCGTAGTCCGCCACTGCCACTTTCGCCCCTCGGGCGGCGAGAGCCTTGGCCATCTCTCCACACAGGATGCCCGCGCCTCCCGTCAGTGCCACCACTTTGCCTTCCACGCTGAACAGATCGTTCACTCGTTCGCTCCTTTCCTCGACCATGTGTTTTCCGGAGGGTCGGATGGGGTTGCGCCAAACGCTCCCGCGGGCCGATCGGAACCTCTTGTCTTCTCGAATTGCACAATTATCCTCTTTTGGCCCGGTCTGTCAAGCACTCCTCGTCTGCGATCCACTCCAAAAAATACACTTCGCTGGCCCTATATAATGGTGCTTGCGTAGGGCTTTTTCAGTCTCTACAATGAAATATGAAGGCGAGTGCCATCGTTTTGTCGTTGCTCGTGCGTGAACCAAAATTGTACGATAGTGTATGATACGGCCGATTTGGGGCGGCTGACTGATTCCGGAGGCTTGCGATGTCCGAGACCTTTCTGACTGAGAATTTTTTGCTCGAAACCGACCAGGCCGTCGCGCTCTACCACGACTACGCCCGCGACCTGCCCATCGTCGACTACCACTGCCACCTTCCGCCCGACGAGGTTGCGCGGGACCAGCGGTTCGACAACCTCACGCAGATCTGGCTCAAAGGCGACCATTACAAGTGGCGGGCGATGCGATCCAACGGCGTGCCCGAGCGCCTCATCACCGGCGAGGCCTCCGACTGGGAAAAATTCCTCGCCTGGGCCCGAACGGCGCCCTATACCCTGCGAAACCCTCTCTACCATTGGACGCACCTTGAGCTTCGCCGGCCGTTGGGTATCGCCGATCGCGTGCTCAATCCTGAGACGGCGCGGTCGATCTGGGACGAGTGCAACGAGAAGCTCGCCAGGCCGGAGTTTTCGGCCCGGGGCATCATGCGGCAGATGAACGTCGCCCTGGTCTGCACCACCGACGATCCCGCCGACTCCCTCGACGCCCACCAGGCCATCGCCGCCGACGGCGCCTTCGACGTGAAGGTTCTGCCCGCGTGGCGGCCCGACGCGCTGCGCAAAACCGCGGACGTCCAGGCCTGGAACAACTACGTCGATCGCCTCGCCACGGCCGCGGGTACGGAGATTCAATCCTGGGACGATCTCATCGCGGCTGTGCAGAAACGACACGATTTCTTTCACAGCGTCGGCTGCCGCCTTTCGGACCACGGCCTCGATATCGTGCCCGCCGCCGATTTTACTCTCGACGAGGTCCGCAAGAGTTTCGACTCGCTGCGTTCGCGCCGGTCGATCCCACCGGATGACGCCGAGGCTTTCGAGTCGGCGCTGCTGTTCGAGTTCGGCCAAATGGATCACAAAAAGAACTGGACACAGCAGTACCACATTGGCGCCCTGCGGAGCCGGAACACTCGTATGCTCGCCATCGTCGGGCGCGACAGCGGCTACGACTCCATCGATGACCGCCCCTGCGCCCACGCTCTCGCCCGCCTGCTGGATCGCCTGGATCGCCACGAAGCCCTGCCCAGGACGATCCTGTACAACCTCAACCCCGCCCACAACTACGCCGTCGCCACGATGATCGGAAACTTCCAGGACGGCTCCACCCCCGGCAAGATCCAGATGGGTTCGGGCTGGTGGTTCTGCGACCAGCTCGACGGCATGACCCGCCAGATCGAGGCGTTGTCCCAGTTGGGGCTGCTCTGGCGGTTTGTCGGCATGCTTACCGACAGCCGTTCCTTCCTCTCCTACGCCCGCCACGAATACTTCCGCCGCCTCCTGTGCAACATCCTCGGCTGGGACATGGCCAAGGGCCTGCTCCCCAACGACCTCCCCTTCATCGGCCGTATGGTCCGCGACATCTCCTACAACAACGCCGCCACATACTTCGGATTCCCCCTCTCCCCCGCCGACTGACACTGACAACGCCGGCAAAGCGCGGTACTGGCGTTTCAACGCGGCGTCGACGTTCATAGGTCCAGCCTCCTGACATGGGTCCGACGTCGTCCATTTTACGAACGAGGCGCCTCGCGGGCAAAGGCAAACGCGGCCGACCCTCCCATCGCAATCCCAGAGAATTCTCTGCTCACAAAAGAACGCAAGGTATTGCTATAAAAAGACTTGCAATTTATCGCCCCCTCGCCCCCTGCGAATCCCTACCAATTCCAGACTATAGGCGTATATCCTTTTATGGATGGGTTGCGTGACGCGAAATCCGTCTACATCCGGCGCGACCCTCATGTGCTGCGTAGCAAAAAGGCCGAGGAAATCTATGACCAGGCATGCCAAGCAAGGTCCAAACGACCCCGACGGTCAGGCGAGGTATGAGCAGTTCTTGCAGCTTCTCGCCCGCGATCAGAAGCGTATCCGAGGGCTGATTCTGTCCCTCGTGGCTCGCCCCTCCGTCGCCGAGGACCTCATGCAGGAGACGATGCTTGTCATGTGGCGCAAGTTCGGCGAATTCGAGCTGGGCACGGACTTCGCGGCCTGGGGCATGCGGATCGCTCGCTATCGCGTTCTGCGGTATTGCGATGATCGTCGCCGCGACCGCCTGTGTTTTGACGTCGACGCCCTGGCCAGCATTGCCGCTTGTGTCGAAGCACGCGGCGCCGACCCCGACAAGCTGGCCGCCCTTGAGGCGTGCGTTGAAAAGCTCGCTCAGGACGATCGCAGCCTGCTGGAGCTGCGATATCACAGGGGCATGACAGTGAAACAAATCGCTGGCGCCGTCGGCCGATCTGTACACGGATTGTACAAACGTATGGCACGGATACACGCGTTGCTGTACGCGTGTGTGACGCGCGAGGTGCGCGGCCAGGAGACAGGTGGATGATTGCACAAGAAGACATCCGACTCACGGAACTGACGCTCAAGGCGTTCGATGAAGTGATCGAGCCTGACGAGTTCGACGAGCTCAATGGGCTGCTCAAGAGCGACGCGGACGCAGTCGTGCGTTACCTTGGGTTGATCGAGCTCTTCGAAGCCATGCCTGACAAGGTTGCAGGAGGTCGCGCGGTCCCTCGGCAGGAATCCGGGTTGTCTGATTCGTTCTTTGACGATTTTCTTCGCCACGCCTTGCGACGCATGGAGCAGCAGGGCGAAGCCATCGAGTTGCCGCAAGTTAGTGAGTCGCATGATCCCGGCCACAAGCCCCAGTTGCTCTGGGCGCCCTGGGCGCAGCGGGTCCGTTCCTGGGTGGCGATGGCCTCTGCGGCTGCCCTGATCGTCTTGTTGGTCACAGGAACCATACGACACTGGCTTGCGCCTTCTCCTGTCGCCACGCTGGGCCAGACCCTCGATGCTCGCTGGGTCTCTGACGATACCGAAGCCTCTTTGCCCTCGCCTGATCCCGTCGAAGGCGCCCGCCTCTACGAAGGCCGACGATTCTGGAGCCTCGCAAAGGGTTTTGCCCAGCTTGACTTCGACAGCGGCGCAGCCGTCATCGTCGAAGGTCCCGCCACGTTCCGCCTCATCAGCGACGAGGAAATGGAGCTCGTTCGCGGCAGGGCCGTTCTCCACGCCGGCGGAAACGTCGAGGAATTCCGTATCCGCACCCCCGGAGCCCTGGTGACCGACCTGGGAACCGAGGTCGGCATGGAGGTCGATGAAGGCGGAACGCTCGACGCTCACATGCTCGAAGGCGTCGCCCGCGTCGAGAGCCTGCCGGGCAAAGGCCCCCACAAGGTGCGGCGCATCGAGGCAGGCCAGGCGCTTCGTGTCGAAGGAGACACC
>JAFGCA010000835.1 GCA_016932895.1 Sedimentisphaerales bacterium
AGGCAGTATCGAAGCGCTCCGGAATCGTCGGTGGCGTTAAGACACCACTCGCGAACGTTGCCGGCCATGTCATACAGCCCGGTTCGGCCCACACCGCAATGGGACCCGACGGGGGCCGCACCCGTGGGCGCGAAATTGCTGAAAGGCACGATCACGAATGATTCCCACAGGCATGCGGCCCTCTCCCAGTCGTGGACGGTGGGCAGACTCTTGCCGGCGAACCGGGCATAGGCCATTGCCTCGAACCAGTTCACACCGGAAACGGGGTATCGCTCCTGCCCCTTCGGGTAGGTTCCGTCTTCCCACGTGGCTGGGCCGGGCTGCCCCGTCTGATCCTTGAACTCGGCCATCGCGTCCTGCCAGGACAGTCGGCGACCGTCTTTGACGAAATCCAGTCCTTCCCAGTAGTCGGCGTTGGTGTATCCGCCCGCAGTGACAAACGCCTGAAACTGCTCATTCGTGACCTCATATTTGTCGATCAGGTGCTCCGGGATATCGACCGTGACGCTCTGGTCCTGCGCAGTGGAGGGAAGACCCACCTCTTTCCAGGGGCCGACCCACACCATTTCGCCGGTTGGATCTTGTGGCTGCAAACGCACATCGAAGGAATGCTCGACCACGCGCTCATGCGTCACGAAGCCGTCCTTTTCGATCTTCCAGCGAAGCGGCCCTTGCGGCAGGGTGACCTGTTCCAATGGCGAGCGGCCCAGATACTGCCAGGGCGCATCGGCAGCGTCATAGTCACGATAAGAGACATCTGCATCAGAGGGCCTCGTGGTGATGGAATAGTCCCGGCAGATATGCGGCCATAAGGCGGCAAGATTGGGATCGTCCGGAAGATACGTCTGGGCCCTCTTTGCCAATGCGAATGCCCCAGAGTAGCGCTGCTGGTCGACGAGTTGGACTATTTCCGGCACGGCCTGGCCTTTCACCCACTGGGTTCGCTCGGCTCTGCGGCTGCTCCGGTACAGCCCGGCCATCGACAAAAGCCCCAGGAGGAGCATCGCCCCCACGCCGGCGGCGGCAATCCGGGTTGGGTTCCGGCGCGCGAATTTCTTGAGGCGGTAGACGATGCCCGGCGTGCGGGCCAGGATCGGTTCGTGCCGCAGGTGTCTCTGGATGTCGGCCGTCAGCTCATGGGCGGATGCATATCTTCGCGTGCGGTCCTTCTCCAGGCATTTCATGACGATGCAGTCGAGGTCGCCGCGGATCAGCTTCTGCAGAACCTCGCCGCTCGTATGGCGCCATTGGGCAACGTTCAGGAGATCCTGTCCCAGGGTTCGCAGTCGCGTTGACGGCTTGGGCGGGTCAGTCTCGCGGATAATCCGCTCGATTTCCGCATACCCGGCTTCCTGCAGCGTATCCGACGCGAAGGGGGTCGTGCCGGTCAATAGCTCATAGAGCAGAACACCGAGAGAGTAGATATCCGTCCGTGTATCCACGTCCAGCCCGCTCATCTGGGCCTGTTCCGGGCTCATGTACGCCGGCGTGCCGATCATCTGCGCATAGCGTGTGAAGAGCGTCTTCTCCGTCAGCCGCTGGTTGGTGGCCTTGGCGATGCCGAAGTCGATGACCTTGGGAACCGGCTTGTCGTCGTGCATCGTCACCATGACATTCGAGGGCTTCAGATCGCGATGGATGATCCCCTTCTGATGAGCGTGCTGAACGGCGTTGCAGACCTGGACGAGAAGCTCCAGACGCCGGCGCGTGTCCAGCCGGTTCTCGTCGCAGTACTCCGTGATGGAGAGACCGCGGACCAGCTCCATAACGAAGTACGGCCGGCCTGTCTCGGTGGCGCCGGCATCGAAGACTTTGGCGATATTGGGGTGGTCCAGCAGCGCCAGCGCCTGGCGTTCCGCCTCGAAACGGGCAATCACCTGCCGGGTGTCCATCCCCAGCTTGATGATCTTCAGGGCCACCTTGCGGCGGATCGGCTCTTCCTGCTCGGCCATATAGACCACAGCCATCCCGCCCTCGCCGATTCTTTCGAGCAGCTTGTACCGCCCGATCACCGCGCCGGGCCCTTCACGCAGCGGTGACGTATCGAGAGTGGCGTTCTCGTCCCAGGGCGGAGCCTCCAGGAAGGCACCGGCCTGGTCATTGGCCTTGAGCAGGGCCTCCACGCGGGCGCGAAGGCGCGTATCGGCACCGCATACGGCATCCAGGTGCCTGCTGCGTTCGCGCCCGGGCGATTTGGCAAGGGCTGCATGGTACACTTCTTCGATTTCGCCCAGTTTCGGTTCCAACGTAGCTCCTTTGCATAACCTCTGCTTGACAATGCGAAATCCGGATGGAAACCGACTCAGGAAAAACGGAAGCGGTGAAAGAAAATCAGCGCGGGCTGGTCCCTTCGCCCTGCTGACGCACTTTCTCGAAGAGCCACGCGCGGGCAAAAGACCAGTGACGAATCGCCGTAGCGCGGGAAATGTCGAGCGCCGCGGCGGCCTGGTCGATGGTCAGGCCGGCAAAAAAACGCAGCTCAACCAGCTTCGCCTTCACCGAATCCTCGGTAGCAAGTTGAGTGAGAGCCTCATCCAGGGCAACCAGTTCGTCGGGCTTGGCGTCCCGGGCGGCCTCGATCCCCTCCAGGCTGATTCGGATATGCCCCCCACCTCTCTTGAGGCTCTTCTTGCGTCGGGCATTCTCGACCAGAATCCGGCGCATGGCCTCGGCTGCCGCCGCAAAGAAGTGCCGTCGTCCCTGCCAGCTCTGCCCGTCACCCCCGAGCAGCCGCAAATACGCCTCATGAACCAGCGCCGTGGCCTGCAGCGTCTGTCCGGGGCTCTCTCGCGACAGCTTCTGGGCGGCCAGCAGTCGCAGCTCCTCATAGACCAGCGGCAGCAGGTCATCCGTCGCTTTCGCTTCGCCCCGTTCGATAGCGTTCAGAATACGCGTCACATCGGTCATAGCGATCGGCACCAGCCCCCCAGAGCACAGAGGACATTCTCTCACAAAGACAGCGGAAATGCAAGCGCCGCGCCGGCCGAACGAAACGATTGACATTGAATCCGGAGGCAAGCCCGCACGCGAAAAACCGTTACGAGCCGCACCCCAAGTGGCACTATTGAGGTGGAATGTGTAACAACCGGGCAGACGCGTCTGACCCGATGCTTGGGGGTGCGGGCCGCAACACGAGGCTCGCTGAATAGTGAAGAGGACACACGCCGTACGCGGCACTCGCCGAGGGGAGACATTGTGCATCCACGCCAGGGATGAGGGGCGCACCGTCTGCAAGACGCAGCGCCAACGGACACAATGTTTCTGATGGAAGGATTGTACCATGAACGAGAGATGGATCTTTACGTCATTGGTGGTGACGTGCATGGTGATAGTTTCGATAGGCTTCGGCCAGGAGGACCGCGACGTCGACGACGGTCGCGGCGATGTCGATCCGAGCATGGCGGCGTGGTGGAAGCTGGACGAAACGTCCGGCAACACCGCCGCCGATGCCTCGGGCAACAACAACGACGGCAAGCTCCGCGGCGGGCCCGTCTGGGCCAAAGGCTTCAAGGGCGGCGCCCTGGCGTTCGACGGGCGGGACGACTACGTGGCCATCAAGGCTCTCCAGTACGCCCGCGCGGGCCTGTCGGCCGTGACGGTGACGACCTGGGTCCGCACGAGCAGCGAAGCCGACCAGATCATCGCCTCCTTCGACCGCAATGAATATTGGCGGCTGGAGATCAACGGCACCGCCGGCGAGGCCGGCCAGGTCGGCTGGGACGTGATGACCGATCTGGGCCAGGTGGATTTGCCCGGTCGCGTGCGTATCGACGACGGCCAATGGCACCACGTCGCCGGCGTCTTCGACAACGGGGTGATGACGATCTACGTCGACGGCGCCGTGGACGCCACCGCGTTCGGCGGACGCACGTTCGGGACCGGAAACACCCGGTCCGGATTTCTGGGCGTTGGCTCGGAGGCCGAGCACTTCGACGGCGAGAGATTGCCCGAGTCGTACTTCGACGGCGCCCTGGACGATTTCCGCATCTACGGTCGCGCGCTGTCGCGCTCCGAAATCGAGATGCTCGCCTTCTACGGCCCGGGCAACGACGACTGCGCGCACGCCGAGCCGGTGACGGAAGTCGTCGATCTGCCTTTCGACACCGCGCTGGCGACCGCCGACGGCCCCGGGCTTTGCACCAGAGGGCCCAACCTGTGGTACCTCTACGCACCTTCGTGCACCGGGATCGCCACCGTCACTCTCTGCGGCAGCGAGTACGACACGATGCTGACGATTTACGAGGGCAGCGAGTGTCCCGTCGACCGGGACCGGCTGATCGCGTGCAACGACGACTTCTGCGGGCTTCAATCGCAAATCACGTTTGACGTGGTCACCGGTCAGGAATACCTCATTGAGATCGGCGGCTACGGCCGCAGCACCGGCGCAGGGGTGCTGACCATCGGGTGCGAACCCATCGCCCCGGCCGAGTTCGATCTGGGCGACGCGCCCGACAGCTCGAACGACCACAGCGCCCGCATGACCGCCTACGCCGACGGCGGCACGGGCATCGTCCAGGCCTATTTCCCGACCATGTTCGACGACCGTGACGGCCGGCCCCGCGGACCGATTCACCGCCAGCCCCTGGCCGTGGCGCATCTCGGCGAAGCCGTCTCCCTGGAACATGAGGCCGACAAGGGCTCGGACGAGGACGGCGTCAACAACATCGACCCCGAAGCCGACCAGGCCGACCTCGACGGCGCCGACGACGGCGTCCTCTTCCCCATCGAAATGCCGCAGGGCGACTGGGCCAGCTTCGACTACCTGGTCAACGTCATCGAGCCCGGCACCGACCTCTGGGTCAACGTCTGGTGCGACTGGAACCGCGACGGAGACTGGGACGACGACAGTATCACCGATCCCGACATGCTTTCCGGCGACCGGTACGTCTCGGAGTGGGCCGTGCAGAACCAGTATCTCTTCGGCTTGTCCGAGGGTCTGCATCGCCTCAGCACACCGGCGTTTCTCGCGTGGCACCGCGAAAAGGGCCCCGAGGAGCTCTGGATGCGAATCACGCTTTCCGAGCAACCCTGGAAGGGCGGCGCCGATCCCGAAATGCTCGGCAACGGCGGCTCCGGCCCGGCCGAAGGATACGAGATCGGCGAGACGGAGGACTATCTCTTCGTCCCCGAGGCCGGCTGTGCCTTCTGCCAGGACCTCAATGAGGACGGCGAGATCGACTTCGACGACCTCATCGCCCTGATTTACCTGTGGCTGGACTGCTGCTTCGAATAACGCTCCTTTATCTCCGGCAATCAAGGCCGCGAGTCTCCTCCGCTCGCGGCCTTGGTGTTTCCACTCCATCGGCTCGAGTCGCCGGCCCGGGCCCCCGCCACAGGCATCGCTGTTTCTGACCGGGCCGTGGAACCCAATGGTGCCAATTCTGTCTAAAAAGGCAACGAGAAGTCCTGCGCGCATGGCGACCGCTGGCATAAGGGGACCCCAGCGTGTACAATGGCGCGGAGAATCGTGAAGCTGATAGGCGGAGATGCGGACTCGTGCACGATTGTCTGTCACAGCGAGAGATTGCGGCCTTCGTCGAGGGCAAAGCCTCGGCCGGACAGGCTACAGCGTGGAAACGCCACCTGAGAGTATGCGACCACTGCGCCGGTGCCGTGGTCCGGATGCGGGCGGGCCTCAGACCCGTGCCCCGGACACCCGAAAAAGGCGAGGCCTCCGGCCATCGCGAGGCACTTTCCGGCGCGCTGGTGGCCCTGGAGCCGAACGTCCAGATCGGCGATTTCAAGCTCGAACGACGCCTGGGCACCGGAGGCATGGGGGTGGTATATCAGGCGTTGCAGGTCTCGCTGAACCGCCGGGTGGCGTTGAAGATCCTTCCCCTGGGCTTCGGCCGGGACGCCGCCGGCATCGAGCGGTTTCATCGAGAGGCGCGGGCGGCGGCGAAGCTGCGTCACCGCAACATCGTGACGGTCTACGCCGAAGGCGCCGAGAACAACGTCTGCTATTTCGCGATGGAGATGTTTGACGGGCTGAACCTCGATGAGGTCATCGAAGATCTGCGCGGCGCCCGCGCGGGGGCATCGCAGGCGGCTGATTCCTGCGCCGCCAGCGAGACCCCGGAAGAAATGGAAAGCAGCGGCACAGCCGCCGGGTCCGGCCGGCCCCCCCATCTGCTGCGACAGTGCAAATCGGACCACGAGTATTTCCCCTGCGTCGCACGTCTCATCAGCGAAGTGGCCGAGGCGCTGGACTACGCCCACGCTGAGGGCATCATCCACCGCGACGTCAAACCCTCGAACCTCATCCTGGCCCATGACGGCCGCCTCGTCCTGCTCGATTTTGGGATCGCCCGCGTCCGCGAAGAACGCGCGATGACGCTCACGGATTCCTTCATTGGAACGCCCCGGTACATGAGCCCCGAGCAGTTGGCCGACGGCCCGCGCAAGCTCGATCATCGCTCCGACATCTATTCCCTCGGAGTCACGCTCTACGAACTGCTGACGCTCGAACCTCTTTTCGAAGGCGATACGCAGCAGCAGCTCATCGGGCAAATCCTGGCGAAAGACCCGCGTCGGCCCCGGCAGGTCAACCC
>JAFGCA010000836.1 GCA_016932895.1 Sedimentisphaerales bacterium
AGGACTCGGCCGCCGCCCGCCGAGCGGTGAGCCTGCCAAGCCGGTCTGCCGGAATCCCGGCCGCGAGCCTGGCTACGTTCGTCGCATTTGCCATCCTGATCAGCTTGAGAATCGGGGCACCCTCTCCCCACCCGATGGAGCTGTCGCATGCTCTTTCCCTCCGCGCTGATGCGCACCCTGTCTTCTTTCCTGTCCATCCCTGAGCCGGCCCCCCGGGCCTCGTGTTGATTGTGGGGCGTGAAAAACCAGTAATTATGCTTTTTATCCCTCTGCCATGCCGGCCTCAGAACCCTCAGTGTACGCGAACGGCCGGCACGAATCCAGACCCGAGGGGTCCCGTTCTCGGGCCATCCGCGGTTGAACTGCATCATCGCAACGAAGCAGATACCTGGAGACTATGCTCATCTCCTCCTTCCCGCGTATCCCGCCGCCTCAGGGAGCGGCCGGGGGTGAGCTGGTGAGGGTTCAGTCAGGAAGAGCATTCATTCATCAGGCTGACAAAGGAGCTGGGCCTGGCGCGAGCGGACTTCGGTCTTGACCGGTTGGTGACAGGGATGCGGGAACACAGAGCGGCCGACGCACACCGCCTCCGCCCCACGGCGAGACCGCATCGCGACCGGTACCGCCGCTGGAATGGGTAGAATTGCCCGGGCGGCCGGCGAACCTCTTCGGGGCGTCCCCGACGGCGCGGCCGGCCGATCAGTCGGCCCAGTTCTTTACCTGCTCAAGCCAGACGTTCATCTCTTTACGTTTCTTCTCGAACAGGGCGAACACCGTGATGATGGCAACCCCGAGGGCGATGCCGGCCACGTACTACACCCAGGTCCAGCCCAGATTGGTGGCGGCATGCCAGATCATGGTGAGCAGCGAGAGGAACAGGAAGCCCGTGCCCAGCATCAGAAAAGAGCGGACGCCCGGCATCAATTGCTCATCGCCGGGCGTCGGTCGGGGACCGCGCTGTGCGAGATCGGAGGACATCCCGCCGATCGTAACCGACGCCGCGCGGGGCGGCCATTTCGCTCTGCCAACCCGGCGGCGGCGCGGCGTACAACAAGAGTGGGACGGGCGTCCCCGGCCGTCGCTCGCACCCGCCGTTGGTCATTCGCCGGCGCTGCGGGCTCGCAAAGCAAGCAATTGATCCGCCAGCAAATACCCGTCGTGCGTGATACGGAATACTTCGCCTTTGTAGCCGCACGGGTCGAGACATCCGGTTTCTTGCAGCACCTTCATTGCCTGCCGATAGCGAGCTTCGTCGCGCGGTTCCTGTGTTTGGATGACGTTGCGTCCGCCTGTTCCGATAGCGAATCCGCCTGACGTGAGCGTCATGAGAACCCGACCGTGCCGGGACTCAGAGGCGGCGATTAGTATGTCAATCGCTTCGCTGGGAAGATCGGGAATACCCGCCTCCTGGCTGAATCTGGACAACCGGATTCCCTCGTAGTGGGCGGAAACCGTATCATCTTCTTCTGGCGGGATGAGCTTGCCATCGGCGACAAGGGCTAACACGGTATCCCGGTGTTGCCGTAGTTCTTCGGCTGTAAAGCGCCGGGTGAAAGGACGTTTCGTATGCACGTCGGAATGGCAGGTGAGGCAAATCGCAATCAAATTGTCTGGGGCGTTTGTTCCGCCCTTGGATGGTTCGGTGATATGATGGACTTGAAGATAGGTCGGGCGGAATCGTCGGCATAGGCAGCAGAAGCGACCGCACCTCGCCAGCATATCGGCAGCCAGCTCATCGGGTATGTTGTTGCTCATGCCAGCCAAGATAAGGGCAAGAAGCTCGTTGTCAACGTCCTTCGATCTCAGCAACGGCCCCTTCCCTGCCCTATGCGGGTCATGGCCCTTCCGATATGATCTCGAGCACGTTTCCCTGCAAATCGACTTTCGCAGCGATGGTGTTTTTCACGACGCCACCAAACGCATTCTTGCCACGAAACGTGGTGAACACGATCAGATGGTCGCCTTTGTCCACGTAACGGGTCTCGTCGTGCTGGTACGAATCGGGATCGTTCATCGACTTCTTAATGTAAGCGGTGAGTCCACGATGCGAGCCGTCCCAAGCGCTGAAGTGCTTCTCGATGAGTTCCTGTCGCGTGTTCGCGGGGCGGTCGCTAGAAGTAGAGTTGTGTATCCACGAGCAAGGCCCGCAGCACCAGATTGCGGGCACGACAAGCAGTGCTGCGACCAACGCGTACGCCCATGGCGGCGGAGGCTGGGAAGCGCGGCAGTGCGGGCATTTCGTCGCCCCCTTATGAATCCACTCCTTGCACTTGGGGCATTGCTTTCTCTGCGATTGTGTGGCGAGCGCGGTTTTCGATACCGGCGAGCGTTGTTCTCGGTACAAGGAAACGGTACTCACCATCACGTTGCGACGGCTGGCGATCGTCGCTGCCTCGACTTCGTCGCGAGCCTCGATGATCAACTCGACATCGTCGCCTGTTTCCTTGTCGGCCCCGATTATCCGAAACTTCATGCGCATCTCGCCTTGGCCTCACGCCAATTGCTCTATCTACGCCCCCACCGTCTCGCTGCGCAGCTCCTTTTCGCCGGTCGCGCTCACCCAGCGGGGCGTGCCGTGGGGGGCCGGACTGTCGCCAAGCTGGGATACGCTCCGCATCTCACTGATGCGGGGATCGCGTATCAGTGATACGGGCGCCGCGTATCGGTTAGGAGCGGGGCCGATCTCAGGTTTGGCGCCGAGCGCCGGCGGCAAGCTGGGCGCGGGTGTCGATCTCAGCTTGGAAACCGTTTCTTCGGGGTTCATGCGTCCGCTCAATCCGTCCAAATCGCCTGTTTTGCCATTCTCGGCGGTCCGA
>JAFGCA010000091.1 GCA_016932895.1 Sedimentisphaerales bacterium
AAACGTCGAGGTCGGCATCATCGGGATTAACCAAGGCGTGCAGACGGGATGCGACTTCCCTGCCACGGCGGTGCCGGAGGGCTTTGATTACGACCTGTGGCTGGGCCCGGCCCCGACGGCGCCTTTCAGCCCCCAGCGCGTCGCCCGCGGCAACGAGGTGTGCTACTGGTACTATATCTCCGATTACACCACCGGCTTCATCAGCGGCAACGGCGTTCACTTCGTGGACATCGCCCAATGGGGCATCGGCGATGAAGTCAAACCGGTGTCGGTGAATGCTCTTTCAGCCGACATCCCGGCCGATGGTTTGGTCGACGATGCGATTGCCTGGCAGTCGGAGGTTCTCTACGAAAACGGCGTGCGAATGAGTTACAGCAGCGAGGGCAACCCGCATCCGGACGGCATCCGCTTCGTGGGCACCGAAGGCTGGATCCACGTCACCGGCGGCGGGACTCTCAGCGCCGGCGAGGCCGATGTGCTCAAATCGGTCATCGGTCCCGAGGAGGTCCATCTGTACACCAGCCCGGGACACCATCGCAACTTTCTGGACTCTATCAGAACGCGCCGGCCCGCCGCGGCTTGCGCCGAGGTTGGCCATCACGCCACCACCACGTGTAACCTAGTGGAGATCTCCGCCCGCGTGGGCCGCAAGATAACCTGGGATCCGAAAACGGAACGCGTGGTTGGCGATAACGCCGCCAACCGTCTGTTGTCCCGCGCGACGCGATCCCCCTGGCGGCTCTGATACCACCGGTCAAGTAAAGGGCAAGGCCGCCCGATGCAAGATTCAGCAGAGGCGGCCTGGCCGAGACCCATCTTTCCGAAATGCGGCCTTGATTTCCGTTCCGGTGTCTGTAATAATCCCGTCGTATTCCATGATGTCACGATGGCACAATAGACTGTTCTGGTTTCTTGTGTTGGCCTTTTCGCTTTCCGCAGGGGCGGCAGGCCGCGACGCGACGGCTGCGCCCGAATCCCTCGAAGCACAACAGAGCGACTGGGTCGAGGTGCTCAAGAGCGATATTGCGGCGTTCCCCGATACACTGGCCGGGAATGCGAAGGCCGCCTTCCTGGACAGGAACAACATGGCGGCCCTGCTGGGGGCCGGCTTCGCCAGCGTGGCCATGCACAACGGCGGTGCCGACGACCACGTCGCCGAGCACTTCGAGAAGCATTCCACGTTCCACGGCTGCAAGGACGAAACGCTCAACATCATCGGCTCTTCGGGCACCCACGGTGCGGCCGCCCTTCTCTGGTATCTGTTCTCGCGCGACAGTGGCAACGAGGTGAACCGCCAGTGTGCCGAGGCGCTACAGAGGGCGGTGACGCTGAATACCATCAGCTTCTACACCCTCAAAGCGGCCCGGCACAACGACACGCCCAACGGCAAGAGCTGGGCCTGGCCCAGCGGCCACACGTCGAGTTCGTTCACCGTCGCCTCGGTCCTGCACGAGTTCTACGGGCTGAAAGTGGGTATCCCGGCCTACGCGGCCGCCGGCCTGGTCGCCTACCGCATGATGGACACGGGCGATCACTGGGCCAGCGACGTCGCCTTCGGCGCCACGCTCGGCTGGGTCGTCGGCCACTCGGTCGCACGAAAATACAAGAGTTCGGAGGTCGCCCGCTTCGAAATTCTGCCCTACTTCGGCAATTACGACGCCCCCGCCCTGGGCATCAGCCTCGCCCGGCGCTTCTGACGCTGACCGGTGTTCTCGCTTGATTCTCCGGCGCTCTTACGCGATACTTGGCGCCATGAGGAACATGTCTACGCCAAATGTTGTACGTGATGTGTCGAACGACGCCGCTTTCATCCGCGTTCGTTCGGTAGAAGGTCGAACCACTCTCAAAGCCAGCTCGAACGGAGGAATGTTAAAAGTGATCTATCTGACAGCTTTTTTCTTGTTGGGACCGATGGCCGGCCTCAGCCCGGCCGCAGTGGACGTGCCGCAATCGCCAGGCGATCTTCTTGTGGCCGACCTGCGTTGTGAGTATCGCGTCAATCCGCTGGACATCGACGTGAAGCGGCCGCGTCTAAGCTGGAAACTGCAAAGCGAGCAACGCGGCCAGAAGCAGACCGCCTACCAGATTCGCGTGGTCGACGCCGACCGCAACAAACTGTGGGACACAGGCAAGGTCGAATCTGACGGGTCGATTCACATCGAATACGCCGGCCGGCCGCTCTCGTCGCGCCTGCGCTGTACCTGGAAGGTCCGCGTCTGGGACAAGGACGGCAAACCTTCGCCGTGGAGCGCTCCGGGGCGGTGGGAGATGAGTCTGCTCCATCCGGACGATTGGCGCGCCGCATGGATCAACGACGGCAAAACCAATCCGACGAAGGACGAGGATCTCTATAAGGAAGATCCCGCCCCGCTGTTTCGCAAGACGTTCGACCTTCCGAAAGGCGCCCGCAGGGCCCGGCTTTACATCACGGGATTGGGCTATTACGAGGCGCGACTCAACGGGCAGCCGGTGGGCGACCACGCGCTGGACCCGGCCTGGACCGCCTACTCGAAACGCGTCTTCTACAACACCTACGATGTTACCGAGCTGCTGCGAGACGGAGCCAACAGCTTGGCCGTGACGCTGGGCAACGGCTGGTACAACCCCCTGCCTCTGCGCATGTGGGGACATTTGAATCTACGCCAGCATCTGACCATCGGCCGGCCCCGATTCATCGCCCAATTAGAGATCGAGCTGGCCGACGGCGCACGGACCACGATCGTCAGCGACGAAAGCTGGAAAGTCACCGAGGGCCCCATGCGGCGCAACAACATCTATCTGGGCGAGGTGTACGACGCCCGCAAGGAGATTCCCGCTTGGGATCAGCCGGGCTGCGACGATTCCGGCTGGGCGCGGGCCGGAATCGCCCCGGAACCAATAGGCCGATTGCAGGCCCAGCCGCTGCCGCCGATCAGGGTAACGAAGACGCTGAAACCGGTGAAAGTCACGGAGCCGAAAGAAGGCACGTTCATTCTCGATATGGGACAGAACTTCGCCGGCTGGGTTCGACTCGCGCTCCATGTCCCAAGAGGCACGCAGATCACGCTGCGCTACGGCGAGCTGCTTCATAAAAACGGCACGCTGAACCCCATGACCAGCGTCTGCGGACAGATCAAGGGAACCCGCAAGAACGCCGAAGGCAAAGCGATATCCGTCGGAGGGCCGGGCGCACCGAAAATCGCCTGGCAAGCCGACACATACATCGCCAGAGGCGGCGGCCCCGAGAGCTATACGCCGCGGTTCACGTTCCACGCGTTTCGCTACGTGGAGGTGACCGGCTATCCCGGCACACCGCCGGCCGATACGATCGAGGGACTGCGGCTGAACACGGACGTCGCGGAGGTCGGGACGTTCGCCTGCTCCAACGAGCGGTTCAATCGCATCCAGCAAATGTGCCGCTGGACGTTCCTGAGCAACATGTTCGCCGTGCAGTCGGACTGTCCCCACCGCGAGCGTTTCGGCTACGGCGGCGACCTGGTCGCTACCTGCGACGCCTTCCTGCTGAATCTCGACATGGCCCACTTCTACGCCAAGGTCGCGAGGGACTGGCACGACAGCGCCCTTCCCGACGGCATGCTCACGGACACCGCTCCCTTTGTCGGCATTCAATACTGCGGCGTCGCCTGGGCCATGGCCCATCCCCTGCTTCAATTGCAGCTTTATCGATACTGCGGCGACCGACGGATCATCGAGGACCAATACGCCACGTCCAAACGCTGGCTCGACCTCGTCGCCGAGCGCAACCAGAATCACATCATTGAGAAAGGCCTCAGCGACCACGAGGCGCTGGCGCCGGCACCGGCGCCGGAGATGGTGACACCGCTGTACTGCGAAAGCGCGCGTCTGCTGTCCCAACTGGCCCGAATTCTCGGCAAGGACAGCGACGCACAGACCTACGCTGACCGGGCCGAAGCCGTCAAACAGGCGTACCAGGCGAAGTTCCCCCCAACCGAGGCGGGCCGCGTGCCACCGGGGACGCAGGCCAGTCAGTCCTTTGCCTTGCACCTCGATATGCTCGACGAAGGGCAGCGCGAGGCAGCTTTGCAGTATCTGCTCGACGACATTCGCACGCGCAACGAGGGCCGTCTGACCACCGGCATCTTCGGCACGCGCTACATGCTCGATGTCCTCTCGCAAGAGGGCTACGCCGGCGTAGCCTATGACATCGTGAACCGTCGTGAGTTCCCCGGCTGGGGACACATGCTGGCAAACGGCGCGACGACCCTGTGGGAGCATTGGGCTCTGAGCGAAAACACCTTCTCTCACAACCATCCCATGTTCGGCTCGGTCAGCCAGTGGTTCTTCAACTGGCTGGGAGGCATCCAGGCCCATCCTCAGGCCGTCGGTTTCGATCGCATCATCATCCGGCCCCAGATCGTCGGTGATCTGAAATGGGTCCGCTGCCGGTACGACTCCGTGCGAGGCCCCATCGCGAGCGACTGGCGTCTCGACGGCGACAGGCTGCATCTGAATGTGACGATTCCCGCCGGTGCCACGGCGCTCGTCTACATCCCCGCGACAAAAGCCGCAGAGATTACCGAATCAAACAGCCCGGCCGCCGAAGCCCCGGGGGTACGTCCGCTCGGTGAGGAAAACGGCGCGCTGGTTTTCGAAATCCAGTCCGGACGCTATGCGTTTGTTGGCAAAACCAGGCCCGCCATGGTAACATTGGGCCCGTAGCGGCGACGTAAGATCATCAAGGCCGCAGTTTCTGTCGATGGCAGCACGCCGCTCGGACGGCCATTGACGCTCTTCAGTGGCAAGTATGGAGGAGTAGGAAAATGACTCGGTTGACAACCATCTTCCTGGTGCAAGCGGTGGCGATTTCGGCAGCGACGGCAGGCCTGCCCGCGCCCAGGGCCGGTGTGCGGGTTGCCAACCTGCGCTGCGAATATCTTCGTGACCCGATCGGCATCGACGTGGAGCGCCCCCGCCTGAGCTGGAAGCTCGAATCGCGCCGGCGCGGACAGAAGCAAACGGCCTACCAGATCCTGGTCGCCGGCGACCGAGAGGTCCTGAACGACGACCGGGCCGACCTTTGGGACACAGGCAAGGTCGATTCCGAGAAGTCCATTCACATCGAGTATGCCGGCCGGGAGCTTACCTCGCGGACGCGCTGCTACTGGAAGGTTCGCATCTGGGACAAGGATGGCAAGCCCAGCGCGTTTAGCGACGTGGCCGTATGGGAGATGGGCCTGCTGACGCCGGGCGACTGGGAAGCGCGGTGGATCAGCGCCCCGGGGCCGGATGACAACTCCGTGCAACCGGCACCGCTGTTTCGCAAATCGTTTCTCTTGTCCCAGCGCCCGCGGCAGGCGCGCGTTTACATTTGCGGCCTCGGCTATCACGAGCTGCGTCTTAACGGCGAAAAGGTCGGCGACCACGTCCTCGATCCGGCCTTTACCCGCTACGACCGGCGCGTCCTTTACACCACGTACGATGTCACCGACCAACTGGAGAAAGGCTGGAACGCCCTGGGCGTGATCCTGGGCAACGGATGGTACAACATGCACACGCGCGCCGTCTGGAACTTCGACAAAGCCCCCTGGCGCGACCGGCCCGTGCTGCTGTGTCAGCTTGAGATCACGTTGGGCGACGGCTCGAAAAGAGTCCTCGCCACGGACGGCACGTGGCGTGTCTCAACGGGCCCTATCGTGTTCGACAGCATCCGCAACGGGGAGATCTACGACGCGCGGCTGGAGAAAGAAGGATGGGATACGGCCGACTGCAACGATGCCGACTGGCCGCTGGCCGCGATCGATGCGGGGCCGAAAGGCAGGCTCACGGCCCAGATGATGCCCCCCATCAAGGTCACGCAGACGATCGAGCCGGTGAAGGTGACCGAACCGAACGACGGCGTCTACGTTTTCGATATAGGTCAGAACATGGCGGGCCGGGCCCGGCTCAAGGTCTCCGGGCCGGCCGGTACAAAAATCGTCATGAAATACGGCGAACGCCTCCATGACGACGGCACCGTCGATCAGCAGGAGATCGGCCAGCACATCAAGTCCGGCCAACCCCAAACCGACACCTACATTCTCAAGGGCCAGCGCACGGAAACCTGGGAGCCGCGCTTTGTCTATCATGGCTTTCAGTACGTCGAGGTGACGGGCCTGCCCGGCAAACCCGACCGCACGACGCTGCAAGGCCGGGTCGTGCACACTGCGTTCGAGAAGGCCGGAACCTTCGCCTGTTCCAACGAGCTGTTCAATCGGATTCAAAGGAACACGCTCTGGGCCTACGTCAGCAACTTCCATGGCTACCCCACCGACTGCCCGCACCGCGAAAAGAACGGCTGGACGGGCGACGCCCACTTGGCCGCCGAAACGGGGCTCTACAATTTCGATTCCGCCTCGGCCTACGCCAAGTGGATGGGCGACTTCAAGGACGAGCAGCGCGACAGCGGCGAGCTGCCCGGCATCGTTCCCACCAGCGGCTGGGGCTATCACTGGGGCAACGGACCGGCCTGGGACAGCGCCTACATCCTGATCCCCTGGTACCTGTACGAATACTGCGGTGACACCGGTGTCCTGGCCGAGCATTACGACCGGCTCAAACGCTACGTGGACTACCTCACGACCAAGGCCGAGGACCACATCGTTTCCATCGGCCTGGGCGACTGGGCGCCGGCCAAATCGAAGACACCGGAGAAAGTCACCTCGACGGGCTATTATTATCGCGACGCTCTGATCGTGGCGCAGATCGCCCGGCTCCTGGGCAAGAGCGACGACGCGCGCAAGTACGGCGAACTGGCCATGCGAATTCGAGATGCGTTCAACAAGACGTTCTACAACGCCAGGACGGGTCTCTACGAGGGCGGCACACAGACGGCTCTGAGCTGCGCGCTGTATCATGGGTTGGTCCCGCCGCAGGAGCAGGAAAAGGTCGTCCGCAATCTCGTCGCCATGATCGAGAAGAACGACGGACATCTCGACGCCGGCATCCTGGGGACCAAGTATCTCATCGATTCCCTGACCGCGCACGGCCGGGCCGACGTCGTCTATGAGATGGCCACCCGCACGACCTACCCAAGCTGGGGACGCTGGCTCGAACAGGGCGCGACCACGCTCTGGGAGCAGTGGGACGGCAACGCCTCCCGCAATCACATCATGTTCGGGCACGTCAGCGCCTGGTTCTACCAGACGTTGGCCGGTATTCGGCTCGATCCCGAGGCGGTCGCGTTCAAGCGAATCGTCATCAAGCCCCAACTGCTGGGC
>JAFGCA010000092.1 GCA_016932895.1 Sedimentisphaerales bacterium
GAACCGGGGCGGCAGCCAGGGCAGGGCGCACAGGACGCTCGCCGGGGCGGTGTTGAGATTGATCAGGCCGGGCACTTCCAGGCCGTTTTCGCCCCAGTAAGTCCGTTCGTGGGTGGTAAAGCGGCCGGCCAGCCGCACCACGTCCGAGGCGCTCAGCACCCACTGCGGCCCCGAGGCGGCGACGTCCGCAATCGCACCGGGCGAAGGCAGGGAGCCGTTGCGCACCAGGGGTTTCTGCGCCGGGGGCTGGCTGCTCGGCCGGCCCGGACTGCCCCCGCGCAACTCGAGTACGCCGGTTGTGGGGTTGCTCCGGTCCTGAAGCCCGTGGTCGGCCAAGTCCACCGACTCGATGCGGAGGTTCTCCCAGCCGGTGATGAGAACTCCGAATTCGCCCTTAGGGGGCGAGACCGTGACCATGAGCCAAGTGTCGGTTTGCAGATCGGCGGGAAGGTTCTCCCCCGGCTCGAAGACCTCGACCGTTCTCCACAGCGCGCCGCTCTGGACTGGCACGAAAAAGTCGGTTCCGACTGGCACCGGCCACGGCAAGGCGTCTTCTTCCCCGGTGCCCAAGGGCAAGGGCATGATGCCGAGCTCGTTATTGTTGCTCCAGGGCGGGGCGTTGACAAAGACGTCGAGGTAGTACTTGCCACCGCCCAGCTCGTAATCGAGGTTCGCAAAGCGCCGGCTGAGGTTGAAGGCAAAGTTCACTTCATCAATGGCGTCCGTTTCGGTCTCGCCGAATTTGAAGGCCAGGCGGCCCGGATAGTTGGGATTGTCCTCCCAGTAGAGGTCATAGTACCTGTCAACCCCGAAGACGTCCACTGTGTTGCCGGCTGCATCCTTGGCGATCACGGCGTCGGCGTTCCAGAGGTCGAGCCGCCGGGGGTCGGCCTTCTTGAGATAGACGTCGCCGACCTTCTCGAACTTGCCCTCGGTGGGAACGTCGGCGCGCTGCTGGGCGAGAAAACCGCAGTTGTTCGGCGTCCTGACCCGGTAGTCCAGCGTGAAACTGTCCATCAGGTTCCCGACCGGATCGTACAGTTCCAACACCGGTGGCTCGTCTGCCCTGGCAGGATCCTCGGCCTCGGTAATCTTCTGATAGGTGGTCTCGGTAAACAGTTCAAAGTTGTCATTTTCAAGGTAAGTGATTCCGTTCGGAATGGATGAGAAAGCGCCGCCCGGCAGCGCATAAGCCTTGTCCAACTGTCCGCCGAGCGCTTTGTAAGCGAGCAGCAGCAGGTTCTTCGCTTCTCCTTCCTCGTCCGGGTTGTAGGGAGCCAGCGTGTAGCCGGCGAGCGCCCCCGGAACGATGGCCGAGTCGTTGATGGCGATGCGATCCTTTCCGTCAGGCCATCTGACCTCCAGCTCATAGTTGCTCATATCCACCTGCCGGGGCGTCAGGTTGACCAGCTCCACGTATTGAATGTCCGGGTTGAACAGCTCGATGCGGTCGAAGGATGCGACACCGGAAACGTTATCTGCAACCGTGATGGTGATGCGCAGCTGACTTGCGCCGTTCGGCAGATCAATGGAGGCGTGAGGCGGGCCTGCCGGATCGTTGAAGGACACCGGGAAGCTCGTGCCCGATTGGGTCCCAATCCAGCTCGTTCCGTCAAAGGCCTCCACCAGGACCTCTCCCACCTGGTTTCCATTGAGATCCTTCGGATAAAACCAGATGTCGTATTCACGACTCGTCACCGCCGGTAAATCAATCGCCGGAAAGGTCCACTGACCGATTTCGTCTTGTGGGTTAAAACCGGGAGGCAGTGGGTCAGGATATGCATTGTAAACTATGTAGTAATCACCGCTGCCACCTGGAGGTATCTCCCAGTGGGTGTCCGTACCGTCGGGGAGATAGTCCATCTCATCAGCAGGATAATTGGGACGCACAAACTGGGCAAACTCCGCCTGAAGGACGATGACCGGACGGACCATCACCTCGTTAATGTAAATCCCCTCGCTGCCGGAATAGTTCATCGTTTCCCGGAGGTTATCGGGCTGGAGTTCGGGCAGGCCGAAGTCGTTGGGGGCGTCGGCCACCTCGCGCGGGTTGTAGCGCAACACAGGCAGCAGGGTTACATCGTCGCCCTGCGCCAGGTTCGTCCCCTCCCGCCTCAGCTTCGGCAGGTCAATGCTGTCGGCCAGGTGGACGAGGAAGTCAAACTCGGGCGGGTCCTCGTCCATGCGCCCATCCTCGTCGTCGTCGAAAGCCGGGTAGTATTTTTCCAGGCTGGAGAACTCGCCGGGAGCAAACCCGCTCAGAGCGAAAGGCAGGTTGTCGGTGTTCGCCAGGGTCTCGTCAATGCCCTCGTCGCGGGCCAGAGCGGGGCTGACGCCGGCGGCCAGCTCATCCTCGCGCGTTTCGTCAATGCGGCCGTCGAAGTCGTTGTCCAGGCCGTCGCGCAGCCAGACCGGATTGTTCCAGTCGTTGTCGCGGCGATCGTCAATGTCCACGCGCCGCGCCGGGTCAATGGCCCGCGCCACGTCGGGGTCGTTCAGGTCGCTGGCGCCGTCCAAGTCGTCGTCCACGCCTTCGATGCCGGGGGCGCCGTCGCCGTTGAGGTCGCCCGGCGGGTCTTCATTCACATGGTACTCGGGGTCGTAAGCGATAAGGCCGTCCTGGTTGAAGTCGCCGTCGGTGTCGAGCACCCCGTCGCCGGTGGTGTCCCGGCCGTGGCCGTCCCAATCGCCGTCGGGGCGTCCATTGGCGTTGAAGTCGTCCAAAGCCGGGTCCCAATCACCGTCGTTGTCCACCTGGAACAGAGCCAACAGGTCGAGGACGTTCAAGCGGTATTCATCCGGCGTGTAGGAGCTGAGCCGGTTGACGTTCAGCGGCCCTTGCGCGCTCTCTTGCCCGAAGAGGGGATTGACCGCCGGGGCGCTGGAGAAGACCGTGAGATAGCCGCTCACATAGTCGTAGATGGTCCAGTCCTCGCCGGTCCAGGGATTGGAGTCCACGACGTCGTCGAAGCCCTCCACCAGGCGCAACTCCTCCAGGGTGTCAAAAGGCTTGTCATCCGCCCGGGGCCGCTGCGCATTGAACTCCAAGGGATCGTTGACTCCCTCGTCGTAGCCCAGGCCGTCCGCGCCGCGCAGGGGATCCAGCGGGTTCGCCATCGTGCCGGACTCGTCAATGAGGCCGTCGCCGTCGTTGTCAATGCCATCGCCGTACATCAGCAGGCCGTCCAGCCGGGTGACCGGCTCGTTCCAGTTGTTGCCGATAAAGGCTTCGTCCGGCTCGTCGGTGAAGCCATCATGGTCGTTGTCCATGCCATCGCCCGAGACGCGGCCGAACTGATCCACGACGATGATCTCCGGGTTGTTGTTGCCGTTGTCATCGCCGATGGAGACCGGGCCGCTGGGGCCGTCCAGGCCGGGCACCCGGTTGTGGGGGGCGACCGTGCCGGGGCGCGTGCCGTTGCGGTACAGGACGAGATTGCGCCCCAGGGTGACCGCGTGAGGCACCGAGACGCCCCGCGCGATGAAGTAGAGCACCGGGTCAATTTCAAACGTCGTGACGCCCTGGTGGTGCCGGTGGTAGCGCACGTCGGGGCGGCCGCCGCTGAGGTTGCCCACCGCGTTGAGATTCAGCTTGGCCGATTCATCCTCGACGCCGGTGCGGTCGCCGTCCGCGTCGAGGCCCTGCCCGACCGGCAAAGCGGTGACGATGCCTCCAGCCGAAACCCCATCGCGGCTGTCCTCGTCCATGCGCCCGTCTTCGTCGTCGTCCGCGGCCGGGTCGTAATCGAACGCCGGGTCAACCCTGGCCAACTCGATCGAGGCCAGCACGTCGGGATCCTCGAAGTCCGCCCAACCGTCGCCGTCGTCATCCACTTCGGCGATGCCGGGCGCGCCGTCGCCGTTGAGGTCACCCGGGGGGTCGCCATCCAGGCCCAAGCGGTACAGCCGGTTGGGAACGCCTTGGGCCAGCAGGCTCGTGATGTCGGACACCCCCGCCGTGCGCAAGGTGGGCAGGCCGATCGTGCGGGGGTCCACGGCCGACAGGTGGCCCCGGGCCATAAAATGGGCGTTGAGATCCACCCGGCCGGCGTAACCCATAAACCAGCCGTCCTGCTCGGAATCGAAATAGCTGAACTCGTCGCCCGAGCCGGGGAGGCCGTCCGGGCCGAGGAGATCCCGGCGCAACGCGGCGGCGGCCACCTCGGTGCCGATCAGCGCCGCGTCGTGCACGCGCGTCGTGCGCTGGAAGTTGCGCGCCGTCTGCTCCTCCAGGCGCATGGTGAAGGTGAAAGCCGTGCCGACCACGGCAAAAAACGACAACAACGCCACCACGGTCAGCAGGGCGATGCCCCGCTGCCTGCTTCTGGGCGTTGTCCAAGCGAATGTTCTCATGATGCCTTTCCTTGCTTGCCCGCGAAAGCTGCGCTTTCGCACTTCACATCTGTTTCACACGACGGCGAAAGCTGCGCTTTCGCACTCCACATCCGGCTCACGCGACGGCGAAAGCTGCGCTTTCGCACTCCACATCCGGCTCACACGACGGCGAAAGCTGCGCTTTCGCACTCCACATCTGTTTCACGCGACGGCGAAAGCTGCGCTTTCGCACTCCACATCCGGCTCACGCGACGGCGAAAGCTGCGCTTTCGCACTCCACATCC
>JAFGCA010000093.1 GCA_016932895.1 Sedimentisphaerales bacterium
CCTGAAGAGCGTGCAGCGTGACGTCCAGATCGCCCGCGATGCTGTTGATGAACAGGCCCTGGCGGGGATCGGGTTCGCCGAAGAGGGTCTCGGTGGTCGTCCTGTCGCCGTCGTCGTAGAGGTTCACCATGGAGAACTCCATGCCGAAATCGATATCGTTGTTATGCGTGATTTCGGCGAAGAGGACCTTGATGAGGACCTGTCCGATGGGCTTGTCCAGCTCGTCGAGAATGGGCTTGATCTTCTCGTAGTTCTTCGTGGAGGTCATGATGAGCAAAGAGTTGGTATCCGCATCGGCTTCGAAGTAGGTTTCTTCGGAGAGATCGTCGCCGCTGTCGGACGTGCCGCCGGCCGCCTGTGCCGTGGGAGCGGCCTGCCTGCCCTGGAACTGCTGACCGGTCCGGCTGCTGCCCGCCTCATCCAGCGCCTGCATTTCCATAAAGAGGTTGTTGAGAATCTCCATGAGGTTCGTCGCGGTGGCGTTCTTGAGCGCGTAGACGAAGATGCGCCGCTCCTGCTCCGGATTGACATCCAGTTCCTTGATGACATCGGCAATGGCCTCCAGGGTCTCAGCGGGACCACTGACCACGACCGAATTCGTCTGCGAATCGGCGGAGGCGATGACCTGGACGTCCGAGATGCCCCCGCCCTGGGCGCCCTGCTGGCTCGATCCCCCGCGCATGAACCGGACCATCTGGTTCTGCTGGCCGCTGGATCGGGTCGACCGGGACGAGGAAGCACTCTCGCCAAAGACCTCGTTGATCAGTTCGGACGTATCCTGGGCATCGGCATACTCCAGGTGGAAGACCTTGACATCGGCCAGGTTGGGGATCTGCGTGTCCAGCTTCTCCACCACGCCGGCCACGACCTCCAGCAGTTGGTTCGGGCCGGTCACCACCACGGTGTTGGTCTGGCTGTCCGCCGCTGCGGTAACCGTGAGTTTGCTCCCGCTTTCGTCGTCCTGGCTCTGCCGACGGTCGGACCCGCCAAAAGGAGGTCGAAACATCATGAACCCACCCCGCTGATCGGCTTGGGACGACTGCTCCTCACCGAACAGATTGTTGATGATGTCGGCCACGTTCATCGCATCGGCATAGCGAAGCTGGAAGATCTTCACGCCGGCGACCTCGACCGTCGTATCGTCGAGGGACGAAAGCACCTCGGCCACGAGGTCCAGCAGCTCCGCCGGTCCTCTGACCACGACCGAGTTGGTCCGCTCGTCGGCGACGGCCACGATCTGCACGTTGACGTTCCCGCCGCCCTGGGTGCCGTCGTCTTCTTGTTCGTCATCCTGGCGGCGCTCCCGGTCGAAGCGGTCGCGGCGATCGCCACGCCCGGCCACGGCAGCAGCGTCCTCCGTCGCCGCGTCGGACGATACGTTGTCCGTTTGCTGAGCATAGCCATGACGGGGCATCAGCACACCGGCGGCAACCAGCATCATGACTATCACAAATGTTCTATGAATTCGCATCGCCAGGTTCTCCTTAGCGTCCAAATGTTCTCTCATACTCGTGCTCGGGCTCGGCCGCGTGAAGCGTCGTTCGTGAAGCATCGTTCGTGAAGCATCAAGCGAGGGGGTCATACGAGATCCGTTTCACGAACTCATCGTCCACCGCGTCCCCCGGGGCCGCCGCGTCCGCCGAACATCCCGGGAGGGCCGCCGCCACGGAACCGGTCCATCATCATCTGGAAGGGGCTGCCGCCCCGGGACGACGAACCGCCCCGGCTGCTGCGACCGCTTCGCGAATCCTGCTGGAACATGGTGTTGATCATCTCGGCCGCACTCGTGGCGTCGGCGTTGACCAGCCGGAAAACCCGAATCTCCGCCACCGACGCCATATGCGTATCCAGCGCCGCCACGATCTTCATCAGGCGCTGGATGTTGGCCATCGTGTCGGTGACGATCAAGGCATTGCCGTCCTCGTTGGCCTCAAGGCTGGCATACTCCGGAACCAGGCCCTGCAAGTTCTCGCGCAGCGCGCTGGCGGTGACGTAACTGACGGGGATCACATAGGTCACCACGTCATCGCTGGCAACGACCGTCTCGGGGTCGCGTCCCGAGAAGACGGGCACGCTCTCCTGTTTGGCGGCCTCCAGGGTGACAACCTTGAGGACCTTGCCGTTGAGTATCGTGGTCAAGTTCTTTTCCTTGAGCATGGAGTTGATCAGGGAGACCGCCTCCTTGAGTGCGATGGGCTGGCGGCTGATGACCGTCATGCGGCCGTCCACCAGAGGCTCGCTGGAGACGACCGTCAATCCCGCCGTCTCGGACAGATACTCCAGGACGGCCTGCAAGGGGGCATCCTGGAAGTTGAGCTTGACCTTCATGTCACCGTTGCTCTGAACGACTTCCACAGGCTCGGTCTTTGCCGGTGGCTCGGTTCTTGCCGGCGATTCGGTTTTTGCCGGCGGTTCGGTGGCCTGCTGGGCGGAGCTATGCCCGGGCATCAGCACCACGAACACCGCCAGCGTCGCACCGATCATCATTATCTTGAACGTCTGCATTTTGGTTGTCTCCTTCGCCTGATCGTATTCTCAATGACTCGGACCACCTGTTCTAATTTCCGAGCTCTTGCTTTCGTCGCTCCAGAAGCTGCTTGAGGATGTCGGCCTGTTCTCCCGTGGGCGCGGCCGGTTCCGCCTCGGTCGCCCCGACGGCGGCCGACGTCTGCGACCACTCCATCAACTCCCCGGCTGTCACGGCGCCGTGTCCACCCTCCAGATCGTATCCCATCCGGATCGTCGTCTTCTTGCCCTCCAGCTCATACTCGAGCGAATCGAGACTGAGGCTCGCAATCGTGCCCCGCGCAACGCTGTGGCCCTGGCGCAGCCGCAGAATCGTGGCGCTGCGCGTGTCTTCGACGAAGGCGATGAACGTGCCGTCCTCCTGGACAATGCCTCGCAGAAGAAGATAGGACTCCGGATTGGGCATGACGATCTCCTTCGGCTCCTCAATCTCGTCGGGTCGCCGGATCGGACCGCGCTGTCGCGAGAAGATGTTGCGCTCCAGGATGATCTGGTACTTCGTCCACGGGTCGGGCGGCTCGGCGCCGTCCTGACCGAGCCCGCTGCCGGGCCACATCGCGATCGCCAGCCCCAGCACGATGGTCGAGAAAACACCAAACGCCATTCGATTAGAATAATTGTTCATCATCTGCCTCGGACGATTCGGTTGGTTGTGCTTGCTGCCCGGCCGGCTTCGGGGCCGCACCCAAGTAGAGGGCGGACAGACGAAGCTGCAACGACATGCTGTCGTCGGATTCGCTGCTCGAACCGAGCTGCATGGTCTTGACTTTGAGGGGCAGGGCCGCGGTTTCCACCTGGTGCAGGAACCACGCCACGGCGTCGAGCGATCCCTTGCCGGCGACGACGAACGTCATTTCCTTGAGGCCCTTGTCACTGGCGACGCGCTCGGGCTTGACCGAGCTCAGCGTCAGCCGGGCGTCGGCAGCCCATTCGTCCAGCGCCCGCGCGATCCGCGTTTCCGCCTCCGCGTCGCTGCGCAGACCCTCCGAGAGCATGGCCTTCCACCGGGGTCCCAGCAGCCGCTGCCGTTCGAAGAGGCTCTGGGCTTCGTTGAATTCCGCCTCCAACTGCAACCTGTGATTCTCGACCTGCGCCAGCCGTTTCCCTGCGGGCTCAACGATGAAGAAGTTGAGCATGAGCGCCCCCACGGCCACCACGGCGACGATCAATATAACTCGCTCTCGTTTCGATAGAACCATGTCTATTTCGCGCCCCGGAATATGAAATTGACGGCGAATTCCTGCTCTCGGGAATCCCTTCCGGCATCCCGGACGTGAACCATCTGCACGTCGGAAAACGCCTCGTTGTTCTTGATCAGGTCCAGCACCTCGTAGAAGCTCTCCTTGTCGACCGCCTTTCCGATCAGCGCCCCGACGCCGTTGTCACTCAGGGCCAGGTTCGTGGCCCAGATGCGCGGCTCCTGGGGAAACGCCAGGGTCAGCTCGCGCAGGCACTCCAGAAACTCGGGTTCCCGGGAGGTCCAGCTCCGGGCGTATGAGACCCGATCGACCAGCTCCCGGGCGGCGGCGAGATCCTCGCTCATCAGCTCCAACTGTTCGGTGTAGTAGGCGATGCTGGCGGTGTCGCTGCGCCACCCGGCCAACACGCTGCCCAGACCGATGAGACACGCCACGGCGACAATGGCCGCCCAGACGGTAAGGCGCTTGTGGCCCGTGACCTTCTTGCCGTTGATGCGCGAGTGCAGGAAATCAACGGGCGGGCGGTCCGCACCGGCCGCTCCCATCGCCACGGCGACGGCCGCGATCGACTGCGCCTCGACCGCCGGCAGCGCGGCGCCCAGCCGGTCGGAAAACAGCGCGGCATTGCCGTCGGCGACGGCAATGCCGGGAGCCAGCCGGTCGCGCAGGCGGTCGAACGTCCCCTCCGACAGACCGCCGTCATCGTACACCGTAACGTGATTGGCTGACGATGGATCCTGTTTGGATGACAGCACGAGAAGCCGCTGAATCGTGGCAGCCAGCGCCGTGGCGTCGGCGGGCGTCGAGACGTGCTGGATGGACCGCAGCCGGCCGTTTGCGCGGCTCCAGAACTCGCAGTAGCCCGGCCGCGCGTACAATCCGTAGCGGCATTCGGCCGTGTCCCGAGGCAACGCCTCGTTGAGACTCAGCGCCGAGACCGTCACAGACTGCACCCGCAGGCCGGCCGCCGTGACCAGAGCGACGATCTGATCCGTGAGCTGACGTCGCGTGGCCAGCAGCAGAATCCGGCTGCTCTCGGCACTGCTGGGTCGGCCGCAGTAATCGAAAACCAGATCACCGGCATTCAGAGAAAAAGTACGCTCGGCCTGGATGTGCAAGAGGCCCGAAAGGGAGTCCGCTTTGGCCGGCGGGACCGTGATTTCCTTGGCCACAATCCATTGCGCCGGAATCCCCACCGCGGCCTGTTTCGCCGTGAAGTGATTCGCGCGAAGGAACTGCTTGAGCTGCCGACCCAATTCTTCGGCGTTCTCCGGCGAGAGCTTGTCCCGGAAAACAAACCGGGCACAGCGCCGAATCTCATGGCGGCCCGCTCGTGCCCGCAGCGCTGCGGCAGCGATGCCGGACTCATCAATGGCCAGTCCCAATACGGTTTGCGTGCTGCGCATAGTCACCGTCCCGTCAGTCCATGTTCAAGATCGTATTTGTCAGCGGTTCTCCCTTGCGCACGGCCGCCACGATCGCTTCGCTCAAGGGCCAACCCGAGTGGGTCAGCGTCTTCCAGTACACGATCACAGGAGAGGCCTCGCGCAGATCGAGGACCGCTTTGTATCTCTTATAGGCCCGGCCGTTGCCCGCCAGGCAGACGATATCGGCCGAGTACTGAAACGAACGCGTTGTGATGAAGCTGCCGATCTCGACGGCCTTGGCGTTGTCGAGCACCTCCGCCACCCAGGCGACGGAATCGATATCGTTGTTCGACGTGCGGTAGGACAGCAGGGCCTCGACGTCGCTTTCCTCCAGCCCGGGCAGACACAGCAACACTTCCTTGCTGGCGGTGTTGACGTTGACCAGGCCGGGGAGCGTCTCTTCGGCGCTGGTAGTGAGCCGCTCGGCAATCTGCGCGAACTCCTCGGACGTCAAACCCGCTCCCAAATAGAAATCCAGGACGTTGTCATAGCGCGGGTTCGTGGGGATTTGATTCATGATCTCCAACGCCCGTTCTTCTTTGACGACCTCCTCCAACGCCGCCTGCAGGTCCGCCCGGGACTGGGCCTCGTTGACGTTGAGCCGCTGGTTGCCCTCGCTGTCCACGTTGGCCTCGACGCTGTAGACGGTCACGTAGTCGTAGAAGCCCGCGTCCAGCCGCCCGTTGCGGTTGTCGGGCGGATCGCTGTTGTCGCCGTCGTTTTCGTGATCGTCGAGAACGCCGTTGAGATTCGTGTCTTCCCCGTAGAGAAGGTCTTCCGAGGCGCCTTTGATCAGGAGGATTTCATCCACGGTCTCCAGCGGGCCGTTTTTGCAGTCGTAGGGCTCCGAGAGTGACAGATAGTACTCGTTTTCCGCGCCGCCGGTGGAGATCTCGCTATCCTCGTCGCGCCAGTCGATGATGGAGGCGGCCAATTCAGACGTCATGCCGGGGAGCTTGAGCAACATCTCCAGCGAGGCGGAGTTCAGATTGATCTTGCCCGCCTCGTCGGTAATCCCGTACTCGAACTCTCGATCGTCTTCCAGGTTTGAACGCAGGATCCAGAAGTAACTTTGCCCCAGTTCCATGGCCTGGTACGAATCGGCCCCTTCGAGGGCGGAGGCGTCCTCGTCGGAGATCGTGCTGAGCTGGGCGATGACGTACTCCAGCGCACCGGCCGCGACGCACTCGGCCTCCAGGGAAGCCACATGGTTGGCCGAGACGATGGCGGCGATCCGCATCGAGCGGGCAAACACCAGGGCCAGCCCGGCCAGAACCAAAACCACCCAGATCGTCACGATCAGGACGGTGCCTCGGACCCGGTGTGATGCCTTCCGTTTTGTGCCTGCCAGCGTTCTCATCCTTCTGATTCGCTCTCTTGTTTGGCCCAGACCCCGCAGGGGATCGCGAAGCACTGGACAAGCCGGCGCTTTTTCGGTTCGTCGGTGCGACGATCGACATCGTGGGCGATCTCGATGTCGATCTCCACGGCTTGCGGCAGACTGTTGGCGTCGGCCGTCGAGTCCCAGGCATCGACCCACCCGTCGCCGTCGAAATATCGAAGGTTCAGGGACACCACGTTGCGGCAGAGGATCTGCTCGTCCGGATCGACGGCCTTGAGAGACAACAGGTTGGTCGTGACGCGCCGCACGAGCTGGTACGTCCCGTCGCCGGTGTCACCGTCTTCGGTCAGCATCAGTTCGATCTGTCCCAGGCCCGCCGCGACCTCGTCGTCGGCCGCATAAATGTGCGTGGTGTAAAATTCCAGACTATCGGCATCCACTCCCTTAATACCCGCCGAATTTGTGCCCACGAAGGCGCCCGCCAGGACGCCGTCCGGCGCCAGCACGCCGTAAATATCCTGTTTCAAAAGCTCAATTGCATTGACGGCCAGCGCGGTCGGCTCGACGGCGGACATCGCGCTGCGCCGCGCGCGAAAGCCCGTGTACAACGCCGTGTACAGACACGAGGCGACGACCACCATCAGCACCATCGCCACCAGCAGCTCCAGCAGTGTAAAGGCTCTTGCTCTGTTACACCTTGTATGGTGGGTTAGACACGGTGTGGCAGCGTCAAGGCCGCAGGCCTTGGCGATGGTTCGTTCGGATTCGAGAGGCACCATCGCCAAGCTGCGCTTGACGCTGCCACACAGAACGTCCGGACGATACTCGTCATTTGACGAGTAATGAAGCACTCCGTCTTGTCGAGCGGCGCCGGCCATCTCACTCGTCCTCCGGGTAAATCAACGTGCTCAACGTGACGCTGCGCTGCTTGCCCTGGCTGAGCCAGGAGACCGTCACGTCAAGCTGTCGCATGGTCGTATCAGTCCAACCGACAACCGTGGCCCTCCACTGATAGTCAGACCACTCCTCTTCAAACTCGCCCCGCTGGCTCCCGTTCTCCCATTCGCCGGTGACCCTCAATTCCGTCAGCTTGGTGTTCGCCAGGCAGGCCGCCTCGATCCGCCGGCGCGACTCCCCGCCCAATCGCGTACACAAACTGATACTTCCCATCGCCACGGGCATGATGATGCCAATCAACACCACTGTCGCCAGCAGCTCAATGAAGGTAAAGCCGCCCAAGCGGCCCCGTCCTTCAACCAGGTTGTCTTGACGCATACGCGGCATAGATCTGCTCGCATTCGACAATGGAAAACGATTCGGTGACGGTTGGGCAGGTCACTTCCAGGGCCCGGCCCCCGCGGTCGATGAGGCGGAGCGTTCCGGCGGTGACGGTCCCCTGCGGCGTGAAGGCGAGGAACAGGTCTCCCTCGTCCTCGTCGACGTCCTCCAACTCCATAATCATGTCCTTCGGAAGCGTGAACTTCTGCCCGAAGCCCGTATCGAGTCGCTCATAGGCGCCGGACTTCTGGGCGGTCAGCCAGTACGTGCGCTCGCGCGTGTCGAAGTTCAGCCGATAGATGATACCTTCGCTGATCGCCTGGGAGCGGGCCAGTTGCGTCAATGCCAGGATCTGTGCGGCCGTGTCATGGGTTTGACGCGAGGCGAAAAAACCGCGCAACGACGGCGCCGCCATCGCCAGCACCGTAGACAGGATCACCATCACCAGAACCAGCTCCAGGAGGGTAAAGCCTGTGCCCTTATTGTTTCGCATCTTGACCATGCTCATTCGTCGGTCCATTCGTGCGGCTTTCACGGCCGCGCGCTCCCGGACCGTCGCCCCGAACCGTTCTACTATCCGTCTTCCGTCCAATTCGTGATGTCGTCGTCGCCGCCCAGCTTGCCATCGGGCCCAGTCGAGTGCAGATCGTACCCCTCCTGGTTGTGCTGACCGGGGTATCGATAGACGTAGTCATTGCCCCAGGGATCCTTGGGCACTCCACGCCGGAGATACGGCTGCTGCCATTGGTCGGCGTTCGAGGTCGGTTTCTCGACCAGGGCCCGAAGTCCCTCGCTCGTCGTGGGGTAGCGGCTCAAGTCGATCTCAAACGCGTCCAGCGCCACCTCGAACTGAGAAATCTGCGTCTTGGCCGCGGTGATACGAGCCTGCTCCGACCGCTTCGTAAATTTCGGCGTTACAATCGCCGCCAGAGCCGCCAGAATCACCAACACCAGCAAAAGCTCGATCAGCGTAAAGCCCGACCGCATCGCCGCGGGGCGCCGACGATCCCGAAGTGTTCTTTTCCTTTGAGCCCTTGGTTTCATGTCGCATTCCCATTCAAGAACAATCGTAATTACTGAACTTTTGCAAAATGGAGATTAGGCTTGCTTTAGGGAGGAAAAATCTTCTTGTCGATTTTTCCTCCCGAGAACGCAAGTGCTTCTCGTATGAGTATATCAGCCCTTTTTTCAAGGAAATCAAACCAACGATTTCCTTGAAGAAGATAAGCCTACTCTCCATTTTGCAAAACCCCTCTCATTCACTCTTACTACGTCCGACGGCTCCGGCCGCGTCGCCCGGCTCTTTACCGGATCAACTCCTGCAAATTGAATATGGGCAGAAGCATGCCGATCACGACCGTGCCGACCAGCACCGCCATGACAAACAGCAGCGCCGGCTCGGCCAGTGCTACCATCATCTTCAACCGACGGTCCAAATCCTGCTCGTACGCCCCCGCCAGGCGCGTCAATTCCTGATCCAGCCGGCCGCTCTCTTCCGCCACCGAAATCATCTCGACCACCGAGTGCGGAAACAGCAGGCGACAGCTCTCCAGGCTCCGGGCCAGAGACGTCCCGCGCTGGACGTCCGCGATGGCGTCGGTGACGGTGTCGGCGAGCACCTGGTTGCCGATGGCTTCCCTGGCGACCTGCAACGCCGTCACCAGCGGCACACCCGCCCCCACGAGGGTTCCCAGCATGCGGCAGAACCGCACGAGGGCAAACCGCGCCACCGCCGTGCCCAACAACGGCACCCGCAGAACAAACCGCTCCAGAGACCGGCGCCCCTCCTCGTGGGCCAGCGCGCGCTGCATCGCGAAGACCACCAGCGCAATGCCCAGAATCACCGCCAGCCAATACTTCACAAGAAGCTGGCTGGCCGCGACGATGGCCTTGGTCAAGGCCGGCAGGGAGCCGCCGAACTCGGCGAACATTTGCGAAAACCGCGGTATGAAATACGTCAATAAGAACGTTAGAATCCCGGCGCCGAGCACCGCCAGCACGCAGGGGTAAATCAGGGCCGAGGTTACCTTGCCTTTGAGGTCCTGCTCGCGGGCCCGGAACGTGGCGATCTGTTCGAGCACCAGGTCGAGGAATCCTCCGGTTTCGCCGGCCCGCACCATGGCGACGTGGACCGCCGAAAAAGCACGCGGGTGCTGCCCCAGCGCGTCGGCCAGGGCCATGCCGCCGGCGACCTGATCGTGGACCACCGCCCAGAGCTTCTGGGCCGCCGGTCGCGACGCTTCGCGACTGAGGATATGCAGCGCCCGGCTCAGCGGCACACCGGCGGCGAGCAGATTGGCCAACTGTCGGGTGAAGGCCTCCACCTCGGCCTTCGAGACGCGTCCGATGCGTCCGAGGACGCCGGCAGCCTGGCCTTCCTCCTGCCTTTCCACGGAGACGGGGCTGAGGTTCCTCCCGCAGAGCTGCTCGATGGCCGCGCCCCGGTCCGGAGCCGTCAGCGTATCGCTCACCGCCCGGCCCCGCGCATCCAACGCTTTGTACACATACGTCGCCATCACACGTCCTTAGCTGGCACCGGCCGCACCGTAGAGCCCGCTTTGTTCGATCCCTTCGTCCTTCGTGACCCGAAGCACCTCTTCGACCGTCGTCCGACCTTCAGCCAAGTGCCGGAAGCCGTCGTCGCGCAGGCTTCGCATGCCCTGTTTGGCCGCGATCTTGCGCAGCACCGGAGCCGAAGCGTTTTCCAGGATCAGCGACCGGACTTCGTCCGTGACCACCATCATCTCGAAGATGCCAAGCCGGCCGCGGTAGCCCGTCCCCTGGCACCGCCGGCAGCCCCGACCCTTGTACAGCGTCTTCGGCAGCTTCTCGCCGAACCGCTGACGAAGCGGCGCGACCTCCTCGGCCGAGAGCGGCTCCTTGCAATCGGGGCAAATCAGGCGCACCAGCCGCTGGGCCAGAAGTGCTTCCAGCGACGAGGCGACCAGGTAGGGCTCGATTCCCATGTCCACCAGGCGGGTCAACGCGCTGGGCGCGTCGTTGGTGTGCAGGGTCGAAAAGACCAGGTGGCCGGTCAGCGAGGCTTGGATGGCGATCTCCGCCGTCTCGGCATCGCGAATCTCACCCACGAGCACGACGTCGGGGTCGTGGCGCAGGATCGAGCGAAGCCCGCTGGCGAAGGTCAGGCCGGCCTTGCGCGAGACCTGGATTTGATTGATGCCGTGGAGCTGGTACTCGATAGGATCTTCAATGGTGATGATCTTGCGCTGGATGTCGTTGATACGCGACAGGGCGGCGTAGAGCGTAGTGGTCTTGCCGCTTCCGGTCGGTCCGGTCACGAGGATGATGCCATGCGGCCGCTCCAGAATGATCCGCGTGATATCCAGATCGCGATCCGACATGCCCAGCTTCTCGAGTCCCAGCAGTACCGAAGAGCGGTCGAGCAAACGCAACACGACCGCCTCGCCGTAGAGCATGGGGATCACCGACACACGCACGTCGATCTCGTGCTCGGAGATGCGAATCTTGATCCGCCCGTCCTGTGGCGTCCGCTTCTCGGCGATATCCAGCTTGCTCAGGATCTTCAGCCGCGACACAATCGCCGCCTGAAACTGTTTGACCTCGGGAGCGACCGAAGCCTCCTGGAGGACCCCGTCGATGCGGTAGCGAACGCGGAGCGTCTCCTCGAACGGCTCGATGTGCACATCGGTGGCGCGCAGCTCAATCGCCTCGGTGAGAATCTGGTTCACAAAACGGATGATCGAGGCGCCCTCGGCCGCCTCAGTCAGATCCATATCTTCATCCGCATCGGTATCGATCACCTGCAGGCCGTTTTCGCCGGCCTCCGAAATCATCGACTGGACCGTATCGGCACCGACGCCCAGGTAGCGCTTGATGCAGCGGTCGATGTCCGCCAGCGGCGCCAGCGCCAACTGGAAGTCTTTGCCGGTAGCCAGGCGCAGCTCATCGATCGCCGAGGTGTCGAAGGGATCGGCGGTGACCGCCAGCAGCCCTCCGTTCCCATCGTCGGCGGGCAGCACATGGCGATCCAGAATGGTGCGCGCGGGAAACTGGGCCAGGAACTGCTTCGAAAACGAACGTTGCTCGAGCTCGACGTAAGGCAGTTCGAGCTCGGCCGACAGGAACTCCAGCACGCGCTCCTCGGCCAGGCCGCAGGCGGCGAAGGCCCGGGCGGGAGGCTCGCCTTGTGCAAGCAAGTCGCTCACGCCCCGGGCCGCCGTCGCGTCGATCAGTCCCTGTTCAAGCATCCTGTGGGCAAGTACATTCATCGGACAGACCGTACCCTAATTCAACATTCCCATCAATACCAACTCTGCTTCCTGGCGCAGCGTGCAGATCTGTCGCAACTCCAGTTGGGCCTTGGCCAGTTCCTGCTTGGCCTTCTCCCGCGCGCCGCGGAGCGTGGTGAGCTGTTTCTTGATGTCGTCGGGGGAAGCCGACTCGTTTTCCAGCGTGGTCTGCAACTGGTCCGCCGCGCTTTCGACCGCCGACTGTTCTCTACCTTGCGGCCTTTCCGGCCTCTGTCGGTCGCCCTGGCCGGGTCTCTGTCGATCGCCCTGGCCGCCGCGCTGTCCGGGCCTGCCGCGCATGAACATCCGGCCCATGCCACCACCGGAAGCGTCGCGATTCAGCTCCATCACCTTCATGACCCGCGGTCCCATAACCTTCCACTCATCGTCCGAGGCGCCGAGCTGCTGCTGGAGCCGCTGCGACATCATCTCGCGCATCCGCGCCGGGTCAAACCCACCCGGCCCGCCGCCCGGTCCGCCACCCGGCGCTGCGCCTTGCCGACGGCCTTGACGCGCTCCTTGAGGCTGAGCAATGGCCAAGCCACCGACCACCAATGCCACCACACACACAAGCATACCGACGGTGATTGCCTTCTTTCGCATCGTTCTACTCCTTCCAGTTGAAAAAAAGAAACAATGGATCACAAAAAACGAATGGAGCCCGCTCGGGCCCCCTGGATCACCTAAATCGACCGGCACTTCACGTCGTATAGACGCCTCCCAACAGGCAACCATTGCAAAGATGAGTCAAAATGCAAGGGGCAAAAATCCCGGGCGGCAGGCCGCCGGCCGGAGACCGGAGGAATTCCTCGCGCGTACAGCCTACAGCCTCCGGCCTACTGATGTTTGATCGTTGCTTTTGGTCTCGGCCTTGACGCGGCCAGCCGCCCCAGCCTTCCTGAAGCCCCTGGTTTACAAAGGACTCCAACTCGATCCTCATCTCTTCCGAACTCATAACTCCGACTCCATTTTAAGGGCTCCCTCTGCGGGAGGCCGCATTTTGCTCCTTCTGGCAGCCCAAGCTGCTCCTTATCGTGCGGCTTTCAGAGAGTCAGTGGAAGCAAGAATCCGCCGGTTACACTTGGCGCAGGTGTTTTCTGCAAGAAATGAGGAAGAAGACGGGGCAAGGGCAAAGTCCGTTGGCCCCGGCAAAAATCAAACCGAATGAGGCGGTAGGCCGGAGGTCCCGGCGCGCCGGGAGAGGAATGCCTACAGCCTACGGCCTCCGGCCTTCGTTTTCGCGTCGAGATAGCCTTTGAGGGCCCGCACGGTGGATTTGGGATTGCTGACGACACCGGGCCCGCAGATACAGCCGCCCTCACACGACATGACCTCGATGAGGTTGCCCGGCGCCTTGCCCCGGGCAAACAACTTCAGTTGCTTGAGGCCCTTTTTCTTGAGGCCGTCAATCAGCACGGGCTGGACCGCAGCCCGTTGCCCAACGTAGTGTTTGACCGCCTCGGTCACTCCCTGCGTGACGGGGAAGCCTCGCCCATGCCGGGTCGCCGTGGTCACATCGAAGGAGGATTCGTCCAGTGTGGCCGTATCGATCTCGCGCGCCATGAAGAAGGCGCCGAGCTCTTCGTACGTCAGGACATAATCGACGTTCTCGTCGTGGATTCCCTCGAACTTCTTGGCGATGCAGGGACCGATAAACACCTTGACGGCATTCGGGTAATGCACGGCGGCCACCTCGGCCGTGTACGACATCGGCGTGCGCGTATGCGAGACGAATCGCTGGAAATCCGGCGCGTGCTTGGCCACCGCTTCGGTGTAGGCCGGACAGCAGGAAGTCCCCATCAGGCCGTCGCCCCCGTTCAACCGCTCGACGAACTCCTCGGCCTCGTTCCGGGCCGTCGTGTCCGCCCCGGCAGCGACCTCCATGACCGCGGAGAATCCCGCCTTCCGAATCGCCGCAATGGTCTGCTCGAGCACGCCGGGAAACTGCCCGACAATCGAAGGGGCGACCATCGCCACGACGGTCTTGCCGCTGCCGATGTGTCTGGCCACGTCGATGATCTGAGAACGCTCCATGATGGCGCCGAAGGGGCAGGCCCGCGTACACCGGCCGCAGAAAATACACAGCGAGTAGTCGATATATTCGCGGCCCCGGTCGTCCTTCTTGATCGCCCCCACCGGGCAACCCTCTTCACACGGCACCGGCTGGTACACGATCGCGTTGTAGGGACAAACGCCCTGGCAACGCCCGCAGTTGACGCACTTGACCGGGTCGATCTTCGCCCGGTCGCCCTGGAACGAGATCGCCTCGCGCGGACAATTCACCGAACACGGGCGCGCCACGCAGCCGCGACAGGCGTCGGTCACGTAATAGTTGTTCTGCACGCACGCGCTGCACGCCTCGTCGATGACCGTCAGCACGGGCTCGCACACCGTCTCGCGCGCCAGAGCCTGCTGCACGTAATGCCTCAACGCCGGCGGGTCGTCCGGCTCATTCTCGATGCTGATGCCGAGGATCGCCATCAGTCGAAACGCGGTGACCGCCCGGTCCTTGTAAACGCAGCACCGCACCGCGTCCTTCTTGCGCGGATACAGCTTGCGCGGAAGATCGTCGATCTCGTCGTGCAGACGCCCTTCGAAAAACAGCTTCAAGACCTTGGCCTGCAATTCACGTCGAATATACGTCGCTCTGTTCTCAAGAACCAACATTGCCGGTGTCTCCGTCAATCAGTCGTCGGGCCCGCCGCTCGATTCGCGCCATGACCTTGTCCAACGTCGCCTCCGACAAAGTCTCGCCGTCGATTATCACAAAGGGCGGTTTGCCGTTGGCCTCGTCCTTGCACAGCTCCATGCAGGTCACGCCGACGATCTCCACCCGATCGCGCAGGGACCGATCCAGCAGATCCTCTATCACGATCAGATCCGCGGCGCCCATAATGTGGCACGCCGTCCCGACACATATTTGCACCTGTACTTTTGCGCTCATAGCGACTCCTGCCTTCCGCAGCCATCCGGGCCCTCGGCGCCCTCAACAGTATTCCACCGTGACCTCTTTGTCATGCTGGTTCAGCGCGAACACGATCTCTCGTATCAAGTTTTTGCGAATGGAAATGTGTTTGGACACATCGGGGTTCTGATAGAACTCGTTGATGCTCTGCCCCACGATGAAGTGAATGACGTCGGCGTTGAGAATCTCCCGCGCCAGCAGGACGGCGCCGTCGCGGCGCGCGGGGAGCATGGCCGGATTGAACTGGCACTCCTCCAGCAGCTCCAGCATTTTGGACATGGTGATGATCCCCTCGGTGAGCAAATCCACGCCCGGCAGCCCTCCAATGGGCGGCACCTCCGGCGTCACGGTCTTCATGTCCACGTCCACCTCCCGGCCGACGTGGCGCGCCACGATGTTGCCGGTGGTCCCGCCGCAGACGATCTTGCGGGCGTTGGACTCCA
>JAFGCA010000015.1 GCA_016932895.1 Sedimentisphaerales bacterium
GCAGGCAGCGGGACACTCCCCGGCGTCATCATGTACGCCCCGAGCGAATCCCACGTGATCTGCACCATGTACCCGAAGAACGCCGCAATGACGCCCATCGAGATATGCAGGGTCTTGCGGTTGGCCCAGCGGTCCCATGTCAGATAATAGAAGAAGAACAGGAAGATGACTTCTGCGAGGAAGAATCCGAACTGGGCCATCAGCGGCCAGTAGAACAGGTTCGCCCAGCGGGACCAGAACTCGGGGTACGTGCCGATGATGAACATGGGAATCCCCGTCCCCAGGGCGGCGCCGGGCGAGAACAAGATCAGGGAGAACCAGATCAGGCTCTTGCTCAGCCGCTCCCAGCGCAGGTCCCGGCGGCGGACGCCGATGTACTCGAAGGCCGGCGCCAGCAGCATGAACGCCGTGATGAGCGTTGCGATAGGGATGTGTGAAAAGGTGATTTCCTCCATCCAGACCCACCGGGGAAACACCGGCGTCGGAATGACAGGTAGATCCATGGTCCCCTCGCGCGTCAACGATACAAGACGGACGTTCGGTGGCTTTCAAGCCATGAGCATAGTAATCACAGTAAGGGGCCCCCTCGTTGGGCCTGAGACTGCTACCATACGCACCTCGTGTGACTCCGTACGGCAGGATTATGCTTAGGCGAGTTTGAGGAATTCCCTGTGATGGCTTCCTCAATCCCACGGCGGGAGATTGCTTCGCTTCGCTCGCAATGACATGTCTTGTGTTTCGGACCGGGTGCTCTGGGTGTGGGTCACCGTGATCGAGGTTCCTCTGTGCGCAGGTCTTCCACGGAGACAGCCGAACCGGCGAACGTGTTGTCCTCCAGGAGGATCTGCCGGGTCTCCCGGCCGATTCGGATGCCGGTTCTCTGATTCCCGCCCGTCGTGTTCTCCAGTCGCGTGTCGCGGATCGTGATGTCCTCGGTCTTTCCCTGAATGTCGATTCCGATGCCGGGTTTTGCAGCGCCGTTGTCACGGATCACACACCGCTCGATCCGGTTGCGATGGCCGCAGCGGAAATCCCCGGCCTCCGCGCGGAAAAGGACTCCCACTTCCCCGTTGCGCTCGATGACGCAGTCCCGGATCACGTTGTCCGTGTCGCGATGGCCGATGCTGACGCCGAATCGCTTGTTCTCGGAAAGCGTGCAACGTTCAACGAGTCCGTCGGAGACGCTCCAGCAGAAGAACAGACCCAGGTTGTTGCCCCGGGCGACGCAATCGCGAAAGACCGGCCGCTGGGAGCCGCTGCCCGGATGGAACCCAAGACCGGCGTTGTTCAGCGCCCGGCAGTTCTGGAACTCGATGTCGTCGCAGACCTGGAAGCTGAACCCGTCGCCATTGTAGTTCTTTGCGATGACGTTCGTGAATCGCCACCGGTTGCAGCTCTGAAGGAAGACCGCCCCGGCGAAATTGCCGTTGATGTACTCATTTCTGTCCCGGTTGCCGTCGAGCACGAGATTACGCACCTGCACGTCGTCGATGTCTTCGCCGGTGAGGATGGGGAAGATGGTCGCGGCGGAGGCCTCTTTCTCGATCCAGAAGTTTTCCCGGGTCAGCCGGTCCAGGAACAGGACGTCTCCCGCGACGGCCGTGACCGTCGCGCGGAGCGCATCGAACTGCCATTCGCCCGGTCCCGTCTTCGACCGCAGCAGGATGCCGTCGCCCGGCGCCAAGCCGTTGGCGTTCTTGACCTGAACGCCGTACTCGTACCAGTCGGAGTCCCGGACGAGGGCCGTCACGACGCCGTCGGCCTTCCTGAGGACGGTCGTTTCACCCGAACCCTGGAGAGTGATGTGCGGACGCAGGTGAATTGCATTTCGCAGGGTGTACACGCCGGGCAGGATGCGCAGGGTCCCGCCGCCCAGGCGGTGCAGGTACTCGATGCCGGCCTGGATGATCTTGTCGTCTTTGCCCTGCAGATCGCCCTCGGTCTGACCGACCGTCAGAACCAGATTCTGACGGTTTCGCATGGGGCGATTCGTAGCGGTCTCTCGGCCCGGCGTCCTCTCCTCGGCCGGGCTACCGGCGGCGATGGCGAGGATCAGCAGCGCCGCCGCCAGCCGCGCCGGCCTGTATCGAGAGATCGTGCAGGGTAGTGAATCCTGCGGGCCCACTGCCTTCATGTCCATACTCCTTCAGCCTTCGGGCAGGGTTTGTCCTTCTCTACGGCATGGCCGACGCGCGAGTGGCGACCGACGGGCCGCCGATCTGCGCCGTCGCGCCGGCGCCTGAGGTATCCTCCTGCACCAGCTCGATGCCCTTGCCGGTCCCCAGGTTGCGAGAGTATTTCCTGTCGGAGGCGTTGTTCCAATGCTCGTGGACGCCCATGCTCTCCAGGATCGTGCCGTCGCCCTCCGGGTCGTACTTCATCCCGGAAGCCGGCCTGGGCGCCATGGCCGCCTCGTGCAGATAATTGTCCGGATTGCCCACCACGTCCGTGAAAACGGGATTCACCGTCTGCTCAGCCCGCAGGAAGTCCAGTCCCACCGAATCGAGGGCGATCATGTCCTGGGAGGCCAGCAGGCTCGAGAACCAGTCGTTGCCGAACGAGGCAAAGCGGACGACGCCGGCGGTCTGATTCTTCGAGGGATAGATGCCGTCGACCATGTAGAGGAGCGTCTTGCCGTCCGTGTGCTTGTGCCCGTTGAGGTCCACGAGGCAGTTGTAGGAACCCATGGCCAGCTTGCGGCTGCTCGTGTCGTGCAGCGGCTGAGGCGTCCAGCCGTTGTCGGGGAAGTACGTCGAGCCGAAGTGGTTCTTTGCGCACAAGGTGATGCCGCAGAGCGTGTGGGCCCGCAGCAGGGCCATGTTGATCAGGTACTTGGCCTCCGTGACGCACGTCGGGAAGTACACCGTGCCGGCCTTGGTCTGGAGCGGATGGGCGGTGTCGTGCACGGCGGCCACCCGGCCGTTGCCCGCGTTCTTGGGCGCGACGACGAATGCGACGTTCTGAAACTCCGGATCGGGATTGCCGCGGATCTTGCTGTAAATCGGGTCTCCGATGTACCGCGTGGCATCGTAGAGCGTGATGGCCGAGCCGGGCACGCCCGCGTTCTTGATGAGCTGATGCACGAGCGCGTAGACCGCCTGCGGGCTCGGCATGCCCGCGTTCGGCTGCCAGGGTCGCGGGCGGTCCTGGTTCATGTTGAGCTTGATGGCGATCTTCTCGGGTTTGCGGTATCCCGCGTCGCCGGAGCCTTTGGTCTTGTTGAAATGGCGGAACAGGGCGTCCCACGCCTGTGCGTCGGCCGATTCGCCCGCAAGCTTGCGGATCGTCGAGGACATCATGGCATCGACCACCTTCTGGTCGGTGTTGCCCTCGTCCCACCAGTTGCCGGTGGCGCCGTCCCACTTGGCAGCCTTGGCATCGCGAACCCACACGACACGACCGGGATGGATCCCCTTGGCGATTCCCATCGGGCTGTTCGCCGGCTCGCTCGGCGAGAAGGCAGCCGTGGCCGGGTTGTCCTCGGTAACGCCGATACAAGTCCAGATCACGGCCACCGCGGCCACCGCGCAAACCGCGGCCAGCACATAGCGCGACCGGTCCAGCAGGCGCCTGGCCCGGCGGTACAGGATCACGGAGCCGACCACACCTGTGAGCCAAACGACAAACCCGCTCGCCAGCGGCATGGCCATCCGCTGGCA
>JAFGCA010000094.1 GCA_016932895.1 Sedimentisphaerales bacterium
GATCATCGGGTCGCGCGTCGCCCGCACGTCGGCGGGGGTCGCCGCGTAGAGCTTGCGGCGAAGCTCCACATCCTGCAGTTTCGTTCCGGCGATCAGCTCGGCCGCCCTCTCTCGCGGCGACTTGCCTGCCAGCACGTTCTGCACCAGCGGGTCCGAACTGCCGAACTGCTGGACCAGCCACGTCAGGGAAGTGGCGAGCTTGAGCTGCTCGAAGTCGTCGTAGATAGGCTCGCGGGAAAAGAGCTGGAATTCGAGCGACTCGAGATTCGAGTCGCGAAACTCGCGCAGACGCTCACCGCTGGGCTTTCCCTTTTCTTCCACGGCCCGAAGAATCGTGCGCGCGATGTTGAACAACATGCTGTGGAAGCCGTTGGCGCCCTCCAGGAGGTTGTAGCGGAGGGCGTTTTGGGCGATGACCTCCTGCGCTTCGGCGATGCGGTCCCACGCGGGGACGATCTCCTGAGCCTGAGGCGAGCGTGCCGCGGCGGCGCGCAACCGCTCCTCGGCCGTGCGCTTGCGCTCTATGATCGCCGGGTCGAGCAGGCCGGCAAACATGCCCTCTCGCGCCTTGCGGCTGTTTTGCACGCCGAACAGAAGATCGCGGGCCCGCCGCGCGTTTTCCTGCTCTTCCGAGCTGTAGACCGAAAGAGCGACCTCCAGGTTGTACAGCCGCTGGAGGACGTAGGGAAACTGCCGGTCGCGGAGATAGTCCAGCTCGGCCATCGTCAATTGCCGACTTGTATGGCCCGGATGGCCCGAGACGAACACGAGCTCGCCGTCGCTGACCCCGTCCGTGCTCCACGTCAGATAGTGTTCCACCTTGGCCGGCCGGTCGTTCTCGTAGGCTCGGAACAGACAGACGTCCAGATCGTACCGGGGGTACTCGAAATTGTCCGGATCGCCCCCGAAGAAGGCCGCCTGCTGCTCCGGCGCGAAGACCAGACGAACGTCGGTGTATTTCTTGAAGCGGTACAGGTGGTATTTGCCCCCCTGGTAGAGAGTGACCACGTCGCTGCGCAGGCCCGTCTTTTCCAGCGATTCCTTCTCGATCTCCGCCATGATCGCCCGGCGGGCCAGGAACGCTTCTTCGGCCTCCATGTCGCTGCGGACCGCGGCGTTCACGCGGGCCGTAACGTCCTCGATGCTCATCAGAACGTTCAACTCCAGGTCCAGGCACCGCTTCTCCGCGGAACGCGTCGGCGCCAGGAATCCGTCACGCAGATAGTTGTGCTGCTCGTCGCTGAACTTATGCAACGCGTCGGCGCCCACGTGATGGTTCGAGAGAATCAGGCCGTCGGCCGATACGAACGACCCGGAGCCGCCGCTGTTGAACCGCACCGACGATTTCTGCAGGTGCTCCAGCCAGGCGTCCGTCGGCTCGAAGCCGTACTTCTCTTTCAACAGGCGACGAGGCGGATCATTATAGAGCCACATGCCCTCGTCCGACATTGCAGGAACGCTGTTCATCATAACGATCACCACCACTGTCAGGAGTTGTACCATTGTCTTCATAGCAAAGCCCTCTATCAATCACTATACGCGTCTCGACTATACCCCGGAGCCGGCGGAGATTCCAGTGCTAAGAAACAGCGGCAGCCTCCTAATTTGTACCTATCTACAGGGCGACAGGGGAGCAAGTACTTACCACACAAGGGCACTGAAATGTGACACAACATTTGCTCGAACTACAAATGTCCTGCCGATCCGCGCCCTTACAATGGTGGGGCATCACGTCGATTCGCTCGGCAAGTTCAAAATCAACACCTGAACTTGAGGATGCAGACTATGCGGTACATTGAAAATGAATCGCTGCGGGGCGAAGCGGAATTGCACAAGGCGAACGGAAAGCCGCTATGCCTATCTGTACGCCGTAGCCAAGGATTGTCTTGAGTGTTAGACCCGCCAAGCTACGCCTCGCGCGTCGATACCGTGCTAGGCGACAAAATCGGGACTATGGACACTCCGGCAGGCTCAGCAGATTGTTCGGCTGTTCCCCATCCGCTACCGTCTTGATGTACTTGTTTCCATAGGAGCTTGTGGCGACTATCACATCGACTCGCTGGCCTTGTACCGAAACATAGTAGCTATACGCGCCAGACTCGATATCCTGGATAGCCTGCAGTTGGGATCGTTTCCATTGTTGGCCATCCGGGTTCACGCCTCCAATAAATCTGATTCTTTCATGGGCACTGTACCTATCCGACTTGTTGATACACTGAATTTGAACCGCCATCTTCTACCTCCTAAACACAAAAGGGCTTCTGTGTCTATCTCGTCAACGCGGGCAACTCGTGGTGGAAGGATAGGAAACTCGAAATCACTGTTGGCGCAGTATGCACGCCCATTTAGCACAAGTCAATCACAAAACAAAAGATTTTACTTCCGCTATGAAAGTGGGGCAATTATGATGAAACGAAACGGCGAATTCTTCTTGTGGCCTAGCCGCGGAGACCACCTATGGACGCGCACTATTTCGTTAAGCTGCTCAAGGGCGTGTTCTGCAATATCACGGCAATTCCTGCTTACTTCGGGCTCGCCACTCTTCTTTTGCAGCTCTTTCCGCAATGGGAGGGCGGGAAGATGAAGCTAGTAATCCACAAGATACGAGAACATCCGGCGTTAATCTGCATGAGTTTCTTGATGGTAAGCGTGATACTCGTATCGCGTGGTCTGTATGTGAATAAGCCGGTGCCAGAACCAGCATCCCTGGCCACACCAGATACCCTTATAGCGCCTTTGCTAAAAGACTTGAGTATACGGTTAGCCGATCTGACAAGAGAGGATTTCGTGATACGCAAGAAGACCTTTGAAAACTGCCATATTTATGGGCCAGCGATTATCCTTCCTAAGGGGACAACGACGATCTTGCGAGCTACCTTCGAGAAGTCGCCCGATATAAGTTTTCTCGAAACGTCAAACAAAAAGGTGTGGGGGGCTGTAACACTGTATGATTGCACCATTATCGACTGTGCCCTTCACAAAATAAGCATTATGGGCAGTGCAGAGCAGATTGCACGATGGAAGGCGGCGTGGTCGCAATAAAGGACCTTTTGCTAAGCACGACAATCAGACGCTATGAGCGCTCTGACCGCCACGCTTGGTGAATCAACGGGTGGTATTCTCAGAACAACCGCATACCTATTTTTCCTTGTCGGCCTTGCCAATCATCTGCCCCCAAGCATAACCTTGCTTGGGGCTAGGATGCCCAAGAAGGTCAAATACGCCTGACATTCCAGCCCAAACAGTCTGCTCTCGGGCTCAAGGCTTGACACTTGACGGACCGATCCGGTGCTTGCGCTTGTCGTCCGGTCGTCCGAGGTTGGGACTCGACGCCCCGGCGCTGGGACGAGGAGAATAGGCGGCGCACCGGCGGCGCTGCCTCAGGTTTGTTTCCAGGAGATGGGGCGGATGTCTTTGATTTTGGACTCGTCGAGTTCGATACCGAAGCCGGGGCGGTCGGGCAGTTCGAGGATTCCGTTGACCGGTCGGGGCTGGTGTTTCTCGAACTGGTAGTAGTTGCGCATCTTCTGGATCAGGTACTCCACGAGCGGGCAGGTTTCTACCGGCTGGCTGGCGACGACGTGCATGGCGGCGTGGAGGCTGTGTCCGTGCGGGATGACGTTGGCGCCGTGGACGGAGGCCAGCGTGCAGATCTTGACCAGCTCGCTGACGCCGCCGCACCATTCCGGGTCGGCCTGCACGACCATGATCGCGTCGGCGCTCAGGAACTTGTGCACGTCCCAGCGCCCGTAGAAGTGCTCGCCCGTGGCCACGGGGATCGACGTCTCGCGCGACAGCTCGATGAAGGCGTCGAGGTTGGCGCTCTGGAAGGGCTCCTCGATCCAGCGCGGGTTGTACTGTTCCGCTCGCCGGCTCCAGGCCAGCGCGTATTGCAGGTCCCATTGCCAAAACGCATCGAACATCAAATCCACATCGTCGCCCACTGCCTCGCGCAGCAGGCGCACGACCCTGACGTCCGCGGCGACGCCCTCGGGCCCGTGACTCGGGCCCCGGTCGCGCACGAACCATTTCTGGTGGCGATAGCCCTGCTCCTTGAGCTCGCGGGCCTTGGCCTGCAACGCCTCCGGCTCCTGCGAGAAGCCCAGGCAACTGGCGTAGGCCCGCACCTTGTCGCGCGACCCGCCCAGAAGCCGATAGACCGGCAGGCCCAGCAGCCGCCCGCGCAGGTCCCACAGGGCGTTGTCCACGGCGCTGAGCGCCATGAGGTAGTGGCTGCCGCGCGAATGCCGGCTGGCGCGGAACATCCGGTCCCAGTACGCCTCGCCGGCCAGCGGGTCCGCGCCGGTCAGGCCGGGTTTGAAGAACCGGTCGACCAGCAAAGCCGCCTCCCCGTCGATGGGACCGTAAAGGCCCTCGGTGCCGGCGTCGGTGCCGACCTTCAGGTACAGGGCCTTGCGGCTGCTCTTGCCGGTGATCTGAAGGATTTCCACACTCGTGATCTTCACCTCGGCCCGCCTGGCGCCCGCCCCGGCCTGCACCCGGCCCGCCAACAGCGCCGCCCCACCCAAGCCAGCCACACCCGCCAAAAAGCCTCGTCTCTGAATCGGCTCGATCATCGGCATTCCCTTTCCCTGGAGCAGTCCTTCTCCGCCTTTGTTGCCCGGCGGTCGCCGACCGGGCCGCGTCACGATAGTATAGGCCCAGCAGCGGCTTGTTGTCACCAATCTTGTCGGAAACGTGGGTCGATCACAACGGGGCGCGGTGCCAACGATGACTAACTCCCTTTTCGCGCGCTCAGAGGTCTGGTGGTCCCGGTCTTGCGCCGCAGGAATGCCGCCGCATCGGTCTCCATTCAAAGTTGTTCGACGGCGTCGATAAGCTCCCTGAACTCGGCTTCGAGTTGTTTGACGGCCTCGGAAAGCTCTTGGAATTCCGCTTCTTGTTTCGCTAGTTCCGCGCGCATGAGTTGCTCTTCCCGTTTGGCCCGGGCCAGTTGCTGCTCCAGAGATGCCGACCCTTTCTCGCTGCCAGCGGAGGCGGCCGGTACATTGTTGCTGTCGTCGGCAGCACCATGCTCGATCTCCCATTCCAGTAGGGCCACGTTGCCTCGCAGCTCGCTCACACGCATTTCCATCGCATCCAGATGGATGCGTCTGCTGGAGATGCGTTCCTGTGGATTCGGCGTCCCGAGCCTCCTCTGAAGCTCTGCACAGACTGTTTCGCGCGCCTGGATATCATGTTCCAATGACTTGTACTGATCCACGAGTTGTCGGTAGAGGTCGTCCTGCGCGGCATCGGACGTCTGGCCAACGTATTTCACGTACTCCTCCAGGACAGTATTAACGACGACGCAGGCCTCATCGAAACTGGAGGCATCGAGGGAGACCTCGATGATCTCGGTCTTCGGCCGGAGTCCGACGGAGAGATTGTGCAGCAGTCTCTCCAGGGGAGGACGCAAGACCCCACGCAGTCGCTGCAAAAGCGATTTGGCGGCGCCGCGGTACCACTGGGTCTCCTGCACTTCCGGATGATCCAGGACGCGTCGGAGGACGCGCACGCTGCGTATGATCGAAACCTGCGTATTCACGAATGACTCGTAGAAGGGAATCGTTCCGTTTGTCTCGGTCGCAAACACCAGGCGCGGGATTACCGACCGCACGCGCACTTCGGCGCTGGCTCTGTATTCAGGGAGTATTTGTGTCCAGATGGCGGCGAGTGCGGCAGCAGCCACCAGAACGAAAACCGCCAAACCAAGAATCGATGCTCTCTTCATCTTTCCCTCCTCCAAGACCGCCATTCCCCGGCACAACTCGTCCGTGTATCATTCTCGCGTTCCGTCAAGCGTGTCCGCCCAACAACCGGGTTTTATTATAGACTTTATGCGAAACCAAATCAAGGGAAACGCGGGATTTTCCCTGCCGTCTGCGTGAGTACGTACCGACAGCAACGTGCCGCCATACGAGACGACCGCACGGCCCACGGCCGATCATCCACTATCTGTCAGTCGCCCGATTGGGCGCGGGCGAATCGTCGAGCCGTTTTGTCGAGAAGCGCCGCGGCTTGGGCGATCGCTTGTTGCGTGTCCATTTGCTCGTCGGCGCAGGGCAGTGCGGTTTCGATGCCGGCGGCGCGGTATTGCTCGGGCCAGAGGAGCACGCGGCCGGCCAGGACGGCTACCTTCGTCTCGGTCTCCCGGGCGATTCGCGCCACGCCCGAGACGACCTTGCCGCGCAGGGACTGTTCGTCGAAGCAGCCCTCGCCCGTGATGACCCAGTCGGCACGGGCGAGCGCCTCGCGCAGGCCGCTGTGGGACATGACCGTGTCGATTCCGGAGACCAGACGGGCGTTCATGAAGGCGACCGCGCCGGCCGCCAGGCCACCGGCGGCACCCGCACCGGGCAGATCCGCTACGTCGCGGCCGAGCTGTTCTTTGACCAGCTTTGCCAGGTGCGACAGGCCCGCCTCCAGCGTTTCGACCATCCCCGGGGTAGCTCCCTTCTGCGGCCCGTAGACCTGCGCCGCCCCGTGTGGCCCGCACAGCGGATTGTCCACATCGCATAGAACTTCCACCTCGGCCTGCGAGGCAGCCTCAGGCGGAACGATCTTATCGGCCTTGGCCAACTCTCCGCCGCCGAGCGAAATGTCGCGTCCTTCCTTCGTGAGGAACTGCCAGCCCAGCGCCGTCGCCGCGCCGACGCCACCGTCTACGGTTGCACTGCCTCCGACGGCCAACAGAATGCGCTCGGCGCCGCGCTCGACAGCACCGGCGACGAGTTCGCCTGTGCCGCGAGTGGTCGTGAGCAGCGGGTTTTGCTGCTGAGGTTCCAGGAACTGCAGGCCGCTGGCGGTGGCCATCTCGACCACCGCGGTACGCGTCTGCGGGAGCCAGACGAAGCCGGCCTCGATGCGCATCTGCGGAAGCGGCCCGGTGACGGTGCGGGGGATCCAACGTCCGCCGGCGGCGGCCATCAGCGCTGCGGCCGTGCCCTCGCCGCCGTCGGCCATGGGCCGAAGAACCACTTCAGCTTCGGGCCGGACCGCGCGAAGCGCCGCCGCGACGATGCTGCAGGCCTCCACTGCCGACAGGGAACCTTTGAACGAGTCCATGGCCACAACGATCTTCATCTATCGCCTGCTCCGCATCGCGCGCCGGACGGCTACGGCACGTTCCTGACCGCTTCGAGATCGCCGTCGCGGGCCGCTTCGAGGACCGAGCCCATGTATTCGTCCACCATCCCGGCCGTCAAGGGAATGGGCATGTTCTCAAGCTTCATTTTCAGTTGCGGGTCCTTCGCCGCCGCCAGGGCCCGCTCGATGTGGGTCGGGCCGAAGCCTTCCACGTTCGCAAGCTTCGTCGGGAACCCCACGCTGTCGGCAAATCTCATCATCGCTTCGGCGACCGCGATCCCCAATGCCCTGCCGCTGCGGCCGGCGACGTCGGCACCGGCCCATCCCGCCCGGCCGAACAGCTCGGCGACCAGGCGCAGCGGCTGCTCGATGGCCGGCGCGAAGAACACCGTGTAGTACGGATTCATCAGGGCGCAGGATCGCCCGTGCGGCAGCAGGTCCACCAGCGAGAAGCTGGTCAGGTGCCCGCCGTTGGTGCCGCCGATCATGATGGCGTAGCCGCCCAGGTCGGTGGCCAGGCCCAGCGCCGTGCGCGCCTCGGCGTCGTCGGGATTATCCAGGGCTTGCGGCAGGTACTGAAGCGCCAGCGGCAGGCCCACCCACGCGATTTGCGCGGCCTTCTCGTAGTGAGGCTTGCCCGCAGCGCCGTAGAGGACTTCCAGAATGTGGGAGATGCCGTCGAAAGCGCCGTCGGCCGTGAGGCTCTTGGGCGCGCTGCGTGTCACGTCGTAGTCGAAGACGGGCCGGACCGGCACGATGGCGTCGTCCACGATCAGCTTCTTCTGGCCGGTGGCATAGTCGGTGACGTTGGAGTACTTCGTCAGGTGGGCCGCCGAACCGGCGAGGGTCTGAATCGCCACGTGCGGTGTAACCTTCTTGCCGCCTTCCTCGAGCGCCCGCGTGACCAGGGCCGTGCCGAAGTAGTCCTCGACGTCGCCTTCCAGTGTGCGCAGCACGTCGGCGGCCTTGGTCGCATCGATCAGGCTGCCTCCGCCCAGGCTTACGAGTACCTCGGGCCCCGCCGCCCGCAGCTCAGCAGCGATGCGCAACACATCCTCCCGCGGTGCATTGGGCCGGGCGCCTTTGATCTCGGTGACGACGGATGCCCCCGCCCGCGCCAACGCGCCGCCCAGCGACGCCACGCAATCGTCGCTGCCGGGAAAGGTACCCCGCACCAGCGCCGCCCTGCGGCCCAGAGAAGCCGTTGCGGACCCCGCCGCTTCCAAAACGCCGCAGCCGAAGAGGTACGACTCGCCCTTGAACTCCAACAGCAGCTCCTTCGCCTCGTCAAAAACCGTCATCCCTATCCTTTCAACATCGTAGCCACGCGCCCAAATCGAACGCCCCGCCATTATACCGGCCCCAGCGCCCGAGGCCAGAAGCGAGGTGCTTCACCTCCAGCGCGTCTCCCACTTCGGAGAGCTTCCGATGACTTGACTTCGACGCGGACAGTTCTACAATCGGGACGGTGGCCGGATAGCGCGGGGGGCGTTGGTTGTTGATATCGGTTCCTGGAGGTACGTGTCATGAGTGTCAAGTGCATCCTCGCCTGTTTCCTGGTGGTCCTTAGCGTACAACCGCTCGTCGGCGTCTCGCCCGGCGCCGGGACAACCGTCCTCGATGTGACGGCGGCGCCGTTCGGCCAGACGCAGGCCGGCGAAAACGTGACGATCTACACGCTGACCAACGCCCACGGCCTGCGGGCCCGCGTCATGGAATACGGCGCGATTCTCGTCTCCCTGGAGGTCCCGGACCGCAACGCAGCGCCGGCCGACGTCGTGCTTGGCTTTGACGCGATCGAGCCCTACCTCAAGGGGCATCCCCTCTTCGGCTCCACGGTCGGCCGCTACGCCAACCGCATCGCCAACGCCCGCTTCAAGCTCGACAACGTCGAGCACCACCTCACCCGCAACGCCGGCAAAAACCACATCCACGGCGGTGGCGACAAGCGGTTCGACAAGGTCGTCTGGAAAGGCAATCCCTTCCAACGCGACAACGAAGTGGGCGTGCGGCTGTGGCATCGCAGCGAAGACGGCGAGGAAGGTTTCCCCGGCAATCTCGATTGCTTCGTGACCTACACACTGACGAACGACGACGAGCTGGAGATCGACTACGAGGCCACGACCGACAAACCGACGATCGTCAACCTCACCAACCACAGTTATTTCAACCTGGCCGGTGCGGGCAGCGGCGACGTACTCGACCACATGCTCACGATCCACGCGCGATGGTACACGCCCGCCGGCGAGGGCCTGATCCCCACGGGCGAGATTCACAGCGTCAAGGGCACGCCCCTGGATTTCACCGAGCCCAGCAGGATCGGCGACCGCATCGGTGAACTCACCGAGACGCGCGGCTACGATCACAACTACGTGCTCGACGGCTCCTACGGGGCCCTGGCGCCGGCGGCGCGCGCGTACGAGCCGATCAGCGGGCGGGTCATGGAGGCCTTCACCACCGAGCCCGGCATGCAGCTTTATACCGCCAACGGCATGAGAGGCATCGAAGGCAAAGCCGGCAAAGTCTACAACCAGCACTCCGGGTTCTGCTTCGAGACGCAGCACTTCCCCGACTCGCCCAACAAGCCGCACTTTCCTTCCACCGTCCTGCGCCCGGGCCAGCGATTCCACAGCACCACGATTTTCAAATTCTCCCAGCGCTGACAATCCATTTGCGCAGGAAACGGGCGCGTCTTTGACGTCGGCAATTCCCGCAATGCCGCTCGGAGTGAACGTGAAAACGGCCCGCGCGAGCCGGGCGAGCCGACCGCACGCGCCTTGCTGTGTGATCCGCCCCTGGCCAGGAAGCTGCGCGTTCGTTCCTGGGCTTATGGCAGTTGGTCGTTGCCGGGTGGGCCCTTCATCGAGGCGCGCCGGCACAAATCTGCACCACCGGCCTCCGGGTACGCCAAGTCTCTACGCAAGAGTCTCAACGGTGGCCAGGGCGTCGAATTTCCCCTCGACGATCTCAAAAAGCTCATCAAGCCCGGTGACCGCGAAGATGCCTTTCGTCGCCTCATTGACGTGGCACAACAGCAGCTTGCGGCGGCATTGCGCCAGCAGCGTTTGCAGCCGCACCAGCTCGGCCAGCGAGTTCGATGTCAGGACGCTAACCTGCGAAAAATCCACCACTACATCGCAGTCGCCCTTCTCCCGCACCATACTCCCAACCTCTTGCAGCTCCCCAACAACCCCAGGCTCGGCGGGCAGCTCCACGAGAATGACCTGATCCGACCAGTTCTCAGCACTCATTTGTTCTCTCCTTCATTGATTCACAAGAGCTCGCGTACATTCTACTGCGCACATCGGCCTGCCCGGCACGTGACTTGAGAAGGGGAGTCTTGCAAAATCGCAAATACACCTCTATTCTTCAAGGACACCGTTCGTGGGATTACCTTGAAGAAGCAGCCTATATATCGATACGAAAAGCACTTACGTTCTCCGAAGGAAAACTCACGAAGAAGATTTTTCCTCCCTAAAGTAAGCTTACTCTCCGTTTTGCAAAAGTCCAGTCAGGAACCGCGCGCACCGCGCTCCCTTTTCGTACCGTATACGCATTTTCCCCAGTACTCGCCGTCACGTTTGTCCGGCTGGCCAGACATATACATAGAAACTGAACCTGCCGGCCCATGGCGACAACTCCGCCTGTGGCGCAGCCAAAAAAGGAACAGCAGCGGCTACGCGCGCATCCGTGCGAGAGGCGGTTGTCGCAGGATCAAGCGCAGCGGCCGCGCCCCGGGCGCAGGTGAGAAAGGAGGTCAGAGCCCATGGCTAAGCTGGCAAGAGCACCGTGAGCCTTGCCCGGTAAAGCGGGAAGGCGTCAAACGAACTGCTTACAAACACTTTTTGCAAAGAGCGGAGGTACGATCATGAGACGCAAATATTCCTGGCCTCTCCTGGCGGTGTGCGGCATCGTTTTGGTCTCGCTGGCCCTGACCGATTCCGGTGAGCTTTGGGGCCAGAAAGCGGACGGCCAGGCCCTCGTCTTGGCCGGCAGCGATTCCTACATCTTCCGGCTGCAGCTCCAGCAAGGCATCGAGCAGGACTACACCGAGTGCGCCGGTCTGGGCTCGAGCAACGCGATCGAGGAAGCCACGCGGATAGCCAGTTCCGGCGTCCTCTTCACGGAAAAGACCCCCGGCACCCTCGAATGGGATAACATCACGCTGCGGCGGGCCGGCCCCAGCAGCCCGGGCGTCTGGCAATGGCGCATGGCGATGGAAAACCTGAATCTCGACATGGCGATTCAGAACGGAACGATCACCGTCCTGACCATTGGGTCCCCCGAGCCTGTGGCGCAGTGGTCCTTCCGGGCCGGCTGGGCCGCCCGACTGACCTTCAACGGATCGCGCGAAGAGCTGGTCATTGTCCACGACGGACTTCAACGCATCGGCACGGAAGGCGGACCGCCACCCTCGCGCCGGTAGGACAGCAACGCAGGGTTTCAGCCGGACCCGGACGCACCTCGGGCGCCCGCCTCGCTACCGTAGCGGCGCGGGCTCCTGGTCTCCCGCGCGCCGGCGGCGGCCGGTATGATCCCGAAAAAGGGAAGCACCCGCAGGCCCGTCGGGGTGCAACGTCCGAGAATGCCCACCCTATCACTCCAGGCCGCCCTGCATTCTCGGAATTGTACCCATTGGGGGTCGCCGTATGGCGGAACGCTTGACTTGTCCCGCCGAATCGGGTATCCTGGAAGTGCAGGTGAACTGGGGGCTCCAGGGCACTTGGGGGTTTTCGAGGCACGCGGACGGACCGTTCGCCGAAACAGATCAGCGGTTGGGATGCTGCTTCGTCACACAAGGGGGGTGGCCAGTACGACATGAAGCGACAGCAGCTCGCGCATCTCGGCTTGCATATGGTGGCCCTGGTCTGGGTCTGGGGCCCGTGGGCCGCAGCGGCCCGGGGCCAGGCACCGGCCTACCATCTCTTCATCGAAGAGAGCCCCGCCCGCGCCGGCGTGGTCAAGCCCGACGCCGGCACGCACTGCTTCTGCGCCGACTCCGTCGTGACCGTCAGCGCCCAGCCCCAGGCCGGCTATCAGTTTGCCTTCTGGCTGGGCGACGTAAGCGATCCGAAGGCCCCCACGACAACCGTGCACGTAAACTCGGCCAAGGTCGTGGTGGCCGTATTCCGCCCTGCCGAGGCGAAGCGCCTCCCTGATGAACACGGCGGCGCCGGCGGTGGCGGCTTCGGGCCCGGCTCGCTGATGCCAAGCGTCATGGACCTCAGCACACCCGGATACAGCCTCTCCCTCGGCGGCGCCGTCCGCCCCGACGCCGGGACGCGGATTGTACCGTTCGTGGTCACCCCCGAACCGGCGACAATCGCCCTGCTGGCTCTCGGCGCCCTGGCTCTTCGCCGCAACCGCAGACCCTGTGGATCAAGCCAACCACCACACGGTGATTGAGCCAAGCCGGAACCGCGCAGCGGCCCGAGGTCCGCTTCGACCGGCGTCGCCACATTTCTCTCAGAATTGCCTTGTCTTCGCCACCTGCCTGGGTTATCATATTGGTACCCACAAGCCCCCGTCAGCTTCATGATTTTGCTTCTACGATCGAATCGGGGGCTTCTTTTCTTCCGACGAATACGCCTGCCCCCCACCGAACCGCTCTATCGCTTCAACTGGCTCGTATCGAACAGCGCCGCCGGCAAATTTGGATTCTCTTCTATCAGGTGGATTCGACTGACTCTGTCGACCGATTTCCTTGTTTCGGGCCGGCCCGCCGTCTGGTTGTAGCCCTTGATGGTGACGACTTTCGGATACCACTGCCCGCTTGAGGTTTGGCCGTATTCCACCACGTCATAAACGCGGACCTGCTCTCGCAGTCCATCGTCGCTCTTGACGGCATCGGCCCCGCCTTCGCCCTCCTGCCAGGGCGCCTCCAGCAGTTCTTCCTCGCTATACCGTCGATACAAATAGTCCTTCTCGGGGTCCACGTACAGGACAAGCCGCTTGGGTATGTGATGGTACCCCTGCCCTGTCAGTTCCATGGCCAGCAGAGCGTTGTCTCGACTGAAATCGTCCTCGTACATATGCTCGGGCTCACCCAGCCACCAGAGCATACGCCAGCCGAAGTCATCGACGTCATCGTCGCTATACGCGTCTCCACCGGGTCGGCGCTGGGGCGTGCGGAGGATCATCTGGTTCTCATGCTCGTCGAGGATATGCTGCCACAAGCCATCGTAGATGCGGATCGAGCGAACGCCGAATCTGCCTTTGTCCGACCAGAACGGTTCCATGTGCTCCATCGAGGTTGCCAGGACATCGGCCCATGGGCCGGTCAGCTCGTCCGGCGTGCCATAGAAATTCCGGAAGACGTCTACCCTTAGCTTCTTGTCCTTCCGGTAGATCACCATCGCTTCCATGATCCGTTCGTGGCCGTCCTCGATTTCCGCTTCCGTCTGTACCGCGACGTAGCGTCTGAGGAAGTTGCCCCGATGCTGCTCGATTTGATTGCGGATCTCCTCCACGCGCGGATCAGGCAGCTTGTTGATGATTGTGACATCGCGCGGGACACCCAGTTCGTAAATGTCGGCCGGTCCGGTCTCCAACGGTCGGCACTCCATCTTCCTGGTGACAATCAGAGCATCGGCGGCGTCGAAATAGCTTATCTGGCCTTCACCCAATTGGCAGGTCGCAGGGTCGACGACGAATCGCGTTCGGATCGTCTTGACCGACTTGCCGCTGATGGACATCTTCGATCGGAACTGGTTCGGGTCCGGGTTCATGCTGGTCAAAACCTCGTCAAAGGCGATGACCGTCATCGCCACGCCGTTGCGCACCTCCTGCGACTGGGTGACCTGCAGGCCTTCCTCGCGGAGCTTCTTGACGTACTCGCTCAACTGCGTTCCCGGCCCGGCCCATTCGCCCGAGAGCTTCTGGATTACCATCTCCCTTGACTCGGGATTGTACACGCTCCAGTGCATCTGGGCGTAGTCCATCAAGTGGATGTAAGTCTCGTTATAGATCGAGTAGACCTTCCTGCCCTCCAGGTCCATCCATTGCTCATCGACGCTTGCCGGCTCGGTCTGCCCGGGAAGGTAGCTGCGTGTGACGTTTTTGACCCAGCGCGCCTTGTTCAGATTCGCCGCGACCTTGCTCAGCAGGACAGCCGCGTTGACCTCGGTGTCGCTGAACCAGTGCACCCCCAGAGCCACGACCAGACAGGCCGCCACAGCCGAGAGGCCCTGCGCCCATCGGCTGGCTGCCAGACGTTGCCATGGCTTCCGACGCGCTGAGAAGACCGCCCAGCCGTCTGCCGACAACGATTCCCGGACGTGCTTCAGGTCACGCTCCACCGCCTCGGCCCCCAGTTCGAACCTGGCGATTTCTTCGAATTGTCGGATCAGATCCCGATCCCTCGTCTTATCACTCATAGCTAACCTCCGCCTCGGCATGAGCCACGTCCTGTCCATCCAACATCCCGCGCAGCTTCCTGATCGATTTGGAGCACAGGACCCGCACGTGGTTCGGGTTCTTTCCCAACCGCAGGCCAATCTCATCGTAAGAGGCCTGCTCGATGAATCGCATCACGACCACATTGCGCCCCAGTTGGCCCAGCTTCGAGGTCGCCTCCAGGACACGTTCGAGCCGCTCGGCTTCGATCAGTCGCCCCAGAGGCGTCGGACGCGACTCATCCGCCAAGGCCGTCTCATCGGGTAATGCACCGGCCACCCGGCGCCGACGACGCCACTCGAAGGCCAGGTTAGCCGCCGTTCTCCAGGCAAACGCATACGGATCACGAGCCCTCTCGAATCCCGCCGAGCGTGCCAGGCGGAGGAACAACTCCTGCATCAAGTCGCTCGTGGCGTGCTCGCACCGCGTCAGTCGGCCAAGCAACCTGTGCAGGCTCTTGCCATGTTGCTCCAGCAGATTCAGCACTCTTTCCTGACGCTGTTTCAACGAATCTCCTTCCTGCGAAGCATCATCGACCCCTACGGCCGGAGCCTCTATCCTATGAAGATGCGACTGGCCCGTCCAACGAACCTCCCTTCTCCCCATAAAATTGCATCTCGCAACACTTTTGCCGCACACACCCATTCTCACCTCCGCTCCGGCGGACCGCTGCCCACGCAACCGCTCGGTCGCACTGAAAGACGCCGCTTGCCATCCCTCTGCGTGCACGCGCACACCGACACAGACGAAGGATGACCGTCGCGTCAACACTACGTCCTATAATACACAGCACGAGGCCACTAATTATCGGCCGTAGCGCCTGCGCACCTCTTCTTGGCCGCCCTTCCGGCCACAGCCACACCCCGCTCGCCGCCGCACCATATCTTACTATGTATGGCTATCCATCAGCCGCAATAACCGCCCGCCGCGTCCCCGAGCGGCGGCCTTCTGCCCATTCATCGCCTCCGCCACCGTCGCCCGCCCCCAGCCGCGCCGCCACCTCTTGCCCCGCGCGCCGCATCGCACGCCAGCCTCGTCATCTCGCGACCGGCGCTCGAACTTCAGCGGTACGCTCGTCTCCCCTGCCTGGCCGCTACGCGCAAGCCTGCCCGCTCACCGGCCTGCTCCACTTCAACCCACCTCTGCGGTCGCCGCGCCACAATCACCCCGCCGCACCCAACGCCCGCACGACAGACCCATCCGCATCGCGCCCCCGAATCGCCGAGGCTTCAAGCATGCCTGCCTCCCGCGCCCTGCCTGGCCGAAACACCACCTCCCTTCCAGGCAACC
>JAFGCA010000095.1 GCA_016932895.1 Sedimentisphaerales bacterium
ATCGTCATGGACGAGCCGACCAATCACATGGACCTGCCCTCCCTCGAGGCCCTGGAGGCGGCGCTGGCGGATTGCCCGTGCAGCCTGCTTCTCGTCAGTCACGACCAGCGCTTTCTGGGCAGATTGACCCGAACCACCTGGCACATCGCGCAGGATGATCAGAGAGCCAACGCGCTGACCCTGGTCACTGGCTGGCCGCGCCCGCTCGCAAATAGAACGCAGCTCGTTGGAGGGGCGCCGAGCCCGGTCCCGTGCCGGAGTGTCCCGGGAGATTCGCCTGGCGCGAAGCCTGCCGTCAAAAGCGGGGCAAAACCGATATCGAGCTTTCGCAGGGCAGACAATCGGCGTATAATCGGGCTCCGCCGGCGGTCTGGTGACCGGCCGGGTGACTCCGTACTGCAAGCTGGATACGACAGAATGATGGGGTATTTTCGTGACAATGTGGAGCGGGCCGAGGGCTACACGCCCGGGTTTCAGCCGAAGGCGGTTGACGTGGTGAAGCTCAATACGAATGAGAATCCGTATCCGCCGTCGCCTCGGGTGCTGGAGGCTCTGGCGGAGATCCGGCCGGAGCAGTTGCGGCGCTATCCCGACCCGCTGGGCAACGCCTTCCGCGTCGCGGCCGCCGAGGTCAACGGCCTCGAGCCCGACAACATCATGTGCTGCAACGGGGGCGACGACCTGCTCTCGATCGCCATCCGGGCCTGCTGCGACGGGGGCCGGCCCGTGGCGTATCCGGTGCCGACGTACTCGCTGTACCCGGTCCTGGCGAACCTGGAGGGCTGTCCGACGGTCGAGATTCCGTACGACGAGGAGTTCAACCTGCCGGCCAAGCTGGCAAAAACGCAGGCGGCCCTGACGATCGTGTGCAATCCGAACGCCCCGACCGCCACGTTCGTGCGCATCGAGGAGCTAGCCTCGCTGGCCGACGAGCTGGCCGGCGTGCTGCTCGTCGATGAAGCCTACGTGGACTTCGCCGAGCGGGACGGCGTCGCGCTGGTGCGGGAGTTCGACAACGTCGTGATCCTGCGCTCGATGAGCAAGGGCTATTCGCTGGCCGGCATCCGGTTCGGCTACGCCATGGCGCAAAAGGACCTTATCGCCGGCCTGCTCAAGGTCAAGGATTCCTACAACGTGGACGCTGTGGCCATCGCCCTGGCGACCGCGGCCATCAAGGACCAGCCCTGCTTTCGCGAGAACGTCGAGAAGGTCAAGGAAGCCAGGCACGCGCTGACCGAGCAGTTGCGCACGCTCGGGTTCGAGGTGGCTGATAGCTGCACGAATTTCGTCCTGGCCCGGATCAGGAACGCGTCGGCCTCGGACGTTCACGAGCAGTTGGCCAAGCGGAACATCTTCGTTCGATACTTCAACAGCCCCGGCCTGAGCGACAAGCTTCGCATCAGCATCGGGACGGAAGAACAACACGAGAGGCTTTTGGCGGCGCTGCGCGAGATCCTCTCCCAGCAAGGTGCGTAAACCATGGAAACAAGAACGGCACAGATCCACCGGCAGACCACCGAAACCGACATCGCCTGCACGCTGGCCCTTGACGGCGCGGGCCAGTACGAGATCGATACCGGCGTGGGCTTCCTCGACCACATGCTCACGCATGTGAGCAAGCACGGCAAGATCGACCTGACGGTCAAGGCCACGGGCGATCTGCACATCGACCCGCATCATACGACCGAGGATATCGGCATCTGCCTGGGAGAGTGTCTGGGGCAAGCGCTGGGCGACAAAAGGGGGATCGCGCGGTACGGGCACAGCTCGGTGCCGATGGAGGACGCGCTGGCCAACGTCTCGTTGGATCTTTCGGGCCGGCCGGCCTGCGTCTACAACGCCGCGTATCGCACGGACAAGATCGGCGATTTCGACGTGGAGTGCATCGAGGAATTCCTGCGGGCCTTTTCGAACAGCGGGCGGTTCAACCTGCACGTCAACGTCCCGTACGGCACGAACAGCCACCACATCGCCGAGGCGATTTTCAAGGCGCTCGGGCAGGCTCTGGCCGCGGCGGTGCGCGTGGTCGGAACGGATGTCCCCAGCACGAAAGGGCAACTGTGATCGAAGAGCTCAAAGCCGACTACCGGGTGGGGATCGGCACCGACATCCACCGCATCATCGAGGGACGCCGGCTCATGTTAGGCGGGGTCTACATCCCCTTCCCCGCGGGACTGGCCGGCCACAGCGACGGCGACGTGGCCCTCCACGCCATCGTCGACGCCCTGCTCGGAGCCGCCGGCATGGGCGATATCGGCACGCTCTTTCCCGACACCGACCCGCAGTGGAAAGACGCCGACAGCAAGGTCTTCCTCTACGCCGTCAAGGAGCAGCTCGATCAGAAGCGCTGGGAGGTGGTCAACGTGGACCTGACGATCCACACCGAGGCGCCGCGTCTGGGACCGGTGAAGGGGCAGATCCGCCGGTGCATCGCCGGCCTGCTCAGCATGGATTTCACCGCCGTCAACGTTAAGGCCAAGACCAACGAGGGACTCGGCGACATAGGCGCCGGCGCCGCCATGGCCGCCACCGCCATCGCCCTGCTCCGCCAAAAACCCCGCAGAACGCTGTAGTAAGCACGCCCGCACAGAGTCGCTAAACAGTGCGATCCCTTACGAGGCTATCGGTCTGATGTCGCTGTCGGAGCGCGTCACACAACAACACTGACGAGAAGTAGCACAACAAGGATGATGATCAGGGCAACAAGCGCTGTCGCGAGCAACGATTTCCAACTGGTGTTCATCCGCCAAACTTCGAATCTGTTGTCACAGTCGGGTATCAGGCCATCGTCTGAAGATCGTGTGCGATTGTCCTTGTACACATCACAGGGCGCGACGTCCTCAATGTCGTCCTCATTCGGCCAGGAACCAGAGGCGGTGCAAGCTTCCAGGCAGACGAGGTATCCGCCATCGGCCCAGAGTTTGAAAAAGACCCAACCGTCCGGGTCCGACTTGGCACACGCAGCGGCCCCATCAAACAAGGCATCGCGCAACTCCTTATTATCCGGCATGGGAGGCACTGACAACGGAACGGAGATCGTCGTGTAGAAACCTACTCCCGTGTAGTCTCGCGCGGTCACCGATGCAGCCGCGAATTGGGTGCGTACGATCTCTATGCCATCCACAGATTTGGACAGAATGGCCTCTATGGCAGCTCGTTCCACCCTGCTGAACTGCATGTCCTGCCTCCCACTGAGCGGCCCCGCGAGGCGTTGTCGCCACTGCAAGTCGTACGTTGTCATTATACCCGAATATCCGTAGAAAATACAAGTTGCTTCGGTTCTCATCATCGCTGCGCTGGGCCGCAAGCGACGCGCGGCAGTTGACCGCCCGTGGTTCACCCGGTAAAATGCGGCCATGTTGGGCGGTACTTGTGGTAATGGCGGGTGGTTTTGTGTTGGGCCTGAAGCCAGTATCTTTTTTTTAGACACGGATTAACACTGATTTACACGGATTCAAGGAAGCAAGAGGTGGGGTCTATCAGGTTTTATATGAGGGAAGGATGAAGCCCCAGGAGTTGTCCGAGCGGATCATCGGGGCCGCCTGCGCCGTGCACAAGGAACTGGGGTGTGGATTCCTCGAAAAGGTGTATAAAAACGCGCTCGCAATCCAACTGGACGAGGCGCGGACCCTGCCCTCAAAAAAATCCGTGTGAATCCGCGTTACTCCGTGTCTAATAGAATCCGTGTCAATTGGTGTCATCGGCATGAGAATGTGAATCTATACGAGAAGGATGCTATGGCTCTTCAGCTTTATAACAGTCTGACGCGACGGAAAGAGGAGTTTACCCCGCTGGAAAAGGGACGGGTGGGGATGTACGTGTGCGGGCCGACCGTGTACGGGCACGCCCATCTCGGGCACGCCAAGAGCTACGTCAGTTTCGACGTGCTCGTGCGGTACCTGCGCTATCTGGGGTACAGCGTGACCTACGTGCAGAACATCACGGACGTGGGCCATCTGACCGACGACGCCGACGAGGGCGAGGACAAGATCGCCAAGGCGGCGCAGAAGGAGCACAAGCATCCCATGGCGCTGGCGGAATACTACACGCGGAGCTTCTTCGCGGATATGGACCAGCTCAACTGCGTCCGTCCCGACATCAGCCCGCGGGCCAGCGGGCACATCACCGAGCAGATCGATCTGGTTAAAACCCTGCTCGAAAAGGGCTACGCCTACGAGGTGAATGGCTCGGTCTATTTCGACGTCTCGCAGTTCAAGGAGTACGGCAAGCTCTCCGGGCGGAACATCGACGAGATGATCGCCGGGGCGCGCGTCGAGCCCTCGCCCGACAAGAAGAATCCCGTGGATTTCGCCCTCTGGAAGAAGGCCGAGCCCAATCACATCATGCAGTGGCCCAGCCCCTGGGGCATGGGCTTCCCCGGCTGGCACCTGGAGTGCTCGGTCATGGCCATGAAGTACCTCGGCCAGACCATCGACATTCACGGCGGCGGTCTGGAGAACCAGTTCCCCCACCACGAGTGCGAGATCGCCCAGTCGGAGGCCGCCAACGACGCTCCGTTCGTTCGTTTCTGGCTGCACAACAACATGGTCACCGTGGACGGCCAGAAGATGGGCAAGAGCCTGAAAAACTTCATCACGCTCAAGCAGGCCTTCACGGGCGCGCACGAACGGCTCACGCGCTACTACGAGCCGCTGGCCATCCGCCAGTTGATTCTCAACAGCCACTACCGCAGCCCACTCGATTTCTCAGACGCCGCCCTCTTTGCGGCCAACAGCGGGTATCAGAAGATCGCCGAGACCGTCAAGGCGTTGCGGAAACAGATCAAGACGGCCCCGGAAGGTCCGCTCGACGAGGACGTCGCCCGGCGGCTCGACGAATGCAAGGGCAGATTCGAAGAGGCCATGAACGACGATCTGAACACGGCCGTGGCGCTGTCGGTGCTCTTCGACCTGATGCGTGCTGCGAATCCCCTGCTCGAAGAGGCCCAGACCACGCGGGAGACGCTCGGCGCCATTGACGACCTGTTCAGCAAGCTGGGCGGCGACGTGCTGGGCGTGGTCAAGGACGAGTACGCCGAGGCCACGGCCACCAGCGAAGAGGCGATGGACAAAGTGGTGAGCCTCCTGATCACCCAACGCGCCGAGGCCCGCCAGGCCAAAGACTTCGCCCGGGCCGATGCGATCCGCGCGAGCCTCGACGCCGCCGGCATCACCCTGGAAGACAAGCCCGAGGGCACGCAGTGGAGGTGGAAATGAGAGTCCTCGGCATCGATCCCGGGCTCCAGGTGTGCGGCTACGCCTGCCTCGAAACCGACGGCAGCAGGGAGGTGATCGTCGAGGCCGGGGTCTTTCGCACTACCGCTGAGCTGCCTCTTGAGGCCAAGCTGCATCAAATCGCCGGCGATATCGAGGCGGTGCTGCGGAAATTCGCCCCCGACGTGGTGGCCGTGGAAGAGCTCTACAGCCACTACGCCCATCCCAAGACGGCGATCCTGATGGGACACGCCCGCGGCGTCATCCTCCAGAAAAGCGCTGCGACCGGTGTGGAGGTCAAGAGTTTCAGCGCCACCCGCATCAAGAAGTCACTCACCGGCAACGGCCGGGCCTCGAAGGAGCAGGTGCAAAGGACCATGCAAACGATCCTCGCCCTGCCCGAAGTACCCAAACCACCCGACGTCGCCGACGCCATGGCCGCGGCACTGTGCTGCGCCAATGCACTGGCGAGAGAAAGGAAGTAGAGCCTTCAAGATCGGTTGCTCAGTGGGACCTGAGCCGTTATGATTGCCAGAATCTAAGGGACGCTCGTTACTCCAACGGCCAGTCAGGGCCAGTTGGCTTGTACGATCACGAAGAACCGAACTGCGAATTATGGAACGCTTTCAGGACCACAGCGGTACAACGATTCTTGATACGATCGATCATTTCCGATTGGACGCCACTCGGAAGCTGGCTCCCTGTTCGCGAGCATCGATGGGGCAGTTCATGACACCGGCGACCATAGCGGCATTTATGGCATCGCTCTTCCGAGATACTGAGCAAGACATCCTATTGCTCGATCCCGGCGCCGGTGTGGGAAGTCTCACTGCAGCATTCGTTAGCGAGATGAGCTCCCGCGCGATACATCCGAAGTGCATTGAGGCGCATGCATTTGAACTCGATCCCATCATGTCTGAATACCTCTCGTCCACACTGCGTGAGTGCCATCAATCGAGCCGCAAACATGGTATTCACTTTGCGGGACATGCCTTTAAAGAGGATTTCGTTGAACAGGGCGTGGCCCTTCTCTGTGAGAGAGCCAGCTTGTTCGGTGATCAGCCAAGTGGCTTCAGCCATTGTATCATGAACCCTCCCTACAGAAAGATTCGCAACGATTCAACGTACCGGTATCTGATTCGAAAGGTTGGGATCGAAACATCGAACCTTTATAGCGCCTTTATGGCGATTACCATCAAGCTGCTGAGGCCAGGTGGGGAACTAGTCGCGATTGTGCCCCGCAGCTTCTGCAACGGTACCTACTTCACCAGGTTCAGAGAACTGCTCCTGGCAAAAATGGCCATTCGTCAAGTACATGTCTTTGACACTCGAAACCAAGCCTTCAAGGACGATAACGTCTTGCAAGAGAATATCATCCTCCACGCTGTCAAAGGGATACGCCAGGAAAAGGTAACCATCACCTCGACAAGCGGGCCCGCCGACGAAGGGATGACCTGCCGTCAAGTGGATTTTGAGACCGTTGTCAAGCTCGGTGATCCAGACCGGTTTATTCATCTTGCAGTGCATGATTGCGACCAAATGGTCGTCGAGCGCATGAACGCATTCGAGTGCACACTTGCAGACTTAGGACTTGATGTGTGTACCGGGCCTGTCGTCGATTTTCGTCATCGGCCTGATATTCAAGAACAGGCATCCAATATAGCTTTCCCCCTTGTCTATCCTGGCCATGCCAGTGACCACTTCGTCGCTTGGCCAAAACCAGAGGGGAAGAAACCAAATGCCATTAAAGAATCGAAATCCAGTCGTCCCTATCTGATGAGGAACGGATGGTATGTCTTGACACGCCGTTTCAGCGCAAAAGAGGAACGCCGTCGTATCATTGCGATTCTGCACGACCCCAACCACGTTCCGGGAAGGAAAGTCGGATTCGAAAACCATCTAAACGTCTATCACCGGCGAAATCAAGGCTTGGACCCAGTTCTGGCCAAAGGCTTGGCCGTCTATCTCAACTCCACCTTGGTCGATCTGTACTTCCGCCAGTTTTCTGGCCACACGCAGGTCAATGCATCCGATCTGAGGGGTTTGCGTTACCCCAACCCAAACGTTTTGCGCAGACTTGGCGATCGCGTAGCAGACGTCTTTCCCGATCAGAGGTCCATCGATAACATGATAGATGCGGAAATCGATATGAAGAAGAGGCGTTCCCCCAAACTCAATCCTGTAAGAATTACGCAAAGAATCCAGGAGGCGCTGTCAATCTTAGTTGCTCTGGGCCTCCCAAAGGGACAGCGCAACCAACGATCAGCCTTGGCCTTGCTTGCTCTTCTTAACCTGAAGCCCTCCGACAAATGGAAAGACGCACAAGAACTCTTGATCGGCATAACTCCCATGATGGACTTTGCCAAGCAGTTCTACGGCAAGAATTACGCACCCAATACGCGGGAGACATTCAGACGTCAGACCGTTCACCAATTCTTGCATGCAGGGATCGTGCGACAGAACCCCGACAAACCTGACCGCGAGCCCAACAGTCCAAAATTCTGCTATCAAATTGAGGCTGACACTCTTGCCTTGGTCAAGTATTTCGGAACCAAGAAATGGGATCCAGAGCTTGAGCGCTATCTGGAGATGCATGGGAGACTCGCTGATCGATATGCCAAGGAGAGGAAAATGCACAAGATTCCGCTGACCATCAACGGAAAGAAGCAAGTGCTCCTGGCTCCTGGGTCTCATAGCCAGCTGATCAAAGATATAATCAACCAGTTCGGCCCCCGGTATGCACCTCGAGCCAAGCTGTTATACGTTGGCGATACCGGCGAGAAGATGGTGCATTTTGACAAGAAATCGTTTGAGATGCTGGGCTTGAGGTTTGACAGCCACGGCAAATTCCCAGACGTAGTTCTCTATTTCGAGAAGAAGAATTGGCTTCTGCTCATTGAGTCAGTCACGAGTCACGGTCCTGTGGATGCAAAACGTCACTCCGAACTGGCGGTCTTGTTCGCTGCAAGCAAGGCTGACTTGGTCTTCGTTACCGCGTTTCCGGATCGGCAGACGATGGCAAAGTACCTGCCAGCCATAAGCTGGGAAACGGAAGTATGGGTCGCGGACGCTCCCACGCATTTGATCCATTTCAACGGGGAGCGTTTTCTGGGGCCCCATGAAACGAGAGTGAAATAACGGCAAGCAGAGACGGATTGTATGATCGCCCGAATCGAAGGAAAACTCATTCATCTCGATACGGAAAGCGCCCTGGTGCAGGTCGGCTCGATCGCCTACGAGGTCATGCTGCCCGGCTATTGCATCGACGCTCTCTCGGGGCAGTTGAATGCGGAGATCAGCCTCCGCACGATGGAGTATTACGAGGGCACGCTGGGCGGGGGCAACCTGATCCCGCGTATGGTCGGCTTCCTCACGTCGGCCGAACGAGACTTCTTCACCCGGTTCATCAGCGTCAAGGGCATGGGCATCAAGAAGGGCCTGCGGGCGCTGAACATCCCGATCGCCAACATCGCCGCCGCTATCGAGAACGGGGATGAGAAAACGCTGCTCTCACTGCCGGCCGTCGGGAAACGCATGAGCCAGCAGATCATCGCCGAGCTCAAGGGCAAGCTCCAGGCGTTCGCCGCCGGAGCCGAGCCGGCCGGCACCGCCCGGGCCGAGTTCAGGCCCTTCCAGGCCGAGGCGCTGGAAATCCTTATCGCCTGGGGCGAAAAGCGAAACGAGATCATGGAACTGATCGAGCTGGCCTGCCAGAGGCACCCGAACGTCAACACCGCCGAAGCCCTCGTCCCCCTCGTCTACCGCCTCAAACAAGGCGTCGAAGTCTGAACGAGTGGAACAGACAATCTCAGTGCGCGAGGCGGCTACGCTCCAGACGTTTCCTCCGATGTACCGGTTTCGGACGGGCCACATGGACCCAGTCTGCGAACTGATTGGGAACGCCGTGCCACCGCGATTCGCGAAGATTGCGGGGAGGCAGATACGCAGAAGCATGGAGGACCACAGTGGGGCACTGGCCCGGAAAAGCCGATAAGCAAAGCACCACGTTCGGCAACCTGACACGATCGCAACTTATGAAGCGTGTGCGGAGTTCGGGCAACAAAACAACGGAAGTGGCGATGGCTCGCTTGCTTCGCAAAGCCGGGCTTTCAGGTTGGCGGCGGCATTTGCCACTCCCGGGCAAGCCCGACTTCGCTTGGCCGAAACAGAAAGTCGCCCTTTTCGTGGACGGCTGCTTCTGGCACGAGCACCAGTGCGGTAAGAACGTGACGCCCAACACCAACCCCGTCGAATGGCGAAACAAGATTGAAGCCAATCAACGGCGGGACCGCCGAGTCGCGCGGCAACTTCGATCAAAAGGCTGGGCCGTCATCCGGATTTGGGAATGCCGGTTGAGGAAACCTCCGCAACAACGTCTTGCACGCGTAGCACAAACGTTGGCACGAGCACAAGCAGCTAAGTGATCGAATGCGCCGGGGCTGCCGCCCGCGCCCACGGCAGGCGGGCGGCAGACATCTGTCCGCCGGTCGGGTGGTTGGCACGGGGGCTTCTGACATCGCTGGCCCTGGCTTATGGGCGCGATAGCACCAGCCGAGACTTGAACTTTGGCGAAAGATGTGTAAGCTCTTGGTATGGCTATAGGTAGAGTTATCAGTGGACAGTCCCTCGGCGAGGCTGAGGAGACCTTCAATACGGCGTTGCGACCCGAGCACCTCGACGAGTGCGTGGGGCAGCGCAACGTGCGGGAGAAGATCGCCATCGCGATCGAGGCGGCCACGCAGCGGGGCGAGCCGCTGGAGCACATTCTCTTTTACGGCCCGCCGGGATTGGGCAAGACCACGCTGGCCCACGTCGTCGCCAACGAGATGGGGGCGCGAATCCGCTGCAGCTCCGGGCCGGCAATGGTGAAGGCCGGAGACGTGATGGGCATGCTCAGCAACATCAGCACCGGCGACGTGCTCTTTATCGATGAAATCCACCGGCTCAGCACGCCGGTCGAGGAGTTCATCTATCCGGCGATGGAGGACTTCAAGGTCGATTACACCGTGGACAGCGGGCTGCACGCCAAAACGATCAACTTCCCGCTCAAGCGGTTTACGCTCATCGGCGCCACGACGCGGGCCGGACTGCTCAGCGCGCCGCTGCGCAGCCGGTTCGGCATGCTCTACCACCTCGATTTCTACGATACGCGGGAGCTGACCGAAATCCTCGGCCGTTCGGCGCGATTGCTGAAGCTCGAGTGCCAGGACGGAACGCTGGAACTGATTGCGGACCGCTCGCGCGGCACGCCGCGGATCGCCAACCGCCTGCTCAAGCGCGTCCGCGACTATGCCCAGGTCAAGGGCTCCGGCGTGCTCAGTCCCGAGATTGTCGAGAACGCCCTGAAGATGGAGCAGATCGACGCGCTGGGCCTGGATCCGCTGGATCGGGCCGTTCTCAAGGCGCTGGCCGACATCTACGACGGCGGCCCGGCCGGCATCGAGGCCATCGCCGCCACCCTCGGAGAGGAACGCGACACGCTTGAAGACGTCGTCGAACCTTACCTGCTGCAAATCGGCTTCCTGCGCCGCACCAAGCGCGGACGCGAGATCACACCGCAGGCGCGGGACCACCTCGGCCTGAACCCCCGCCCCAGAAAACACACGACCGACCCGCCTGCGTTGTTCGATTGAGGTCGAGGCGGCCCAATCCCGCACCCTGCCGATATCAGGAAATCCGTAACCGGCGACGTGTTTGGTTATATTTCTGGATTCGCAGGCCCGGGTGGGTATAGAATGGTCGGATGGGACGCAGAGGTTGCATCCCGCTTATGCGTTGTACCGGGAGTCGGTTGCATCCGCGGCCATGAAAATATTGTTTGGCGTATTTGACTGGGGTCTGGGCCACGCCACCAGGGACGTGCCTCTGATTGCCGAGCTTCTGCGGGAAAACGAGGTCCACATCCTCTCGACCGGCAGGGCCCTGGAACTGTTGCAGGGCCACTTCGGTGACAGGTGCACGTATTACAGCGTGCGCAGCATCTATCCGCCCTACACGCGTACGCGGCTGTTCAAGCTGAAATTCTCCGTTTCGGTCCCGAAAATGATGCGGACGCTCAAGCGGGCGTGCCGACGATCCCGGCGAATCATCCGCACGGGCTTCGACATCGTCATCTCCGACTGCCGGTACGACGTCTACGACCGGCCCGAAAACTCGTATCTGATCAACCACCAGTTGCGGTTCAAGACCCCGGTCGGGGCCGAGCGCGTGCTCGAGCGCTGGCTCGCCTCGCGCATGCGCAAATACCGGTACGTCTTCGTGCCCGATTACGAACAGAACAGCCTGACCGGACTGCTCTCCCACGGCTTGCGCTACATTCCCCGGGAGAAAGTCAAGTACATCGGCATTCTGTCCCACCTGCGCAAGCAGGAGGTGCCTCAGGACATCGACTACTTCATCTCCCTGTCGGGGCCCGAGCCGCAGAGGACCGTGCTGGAGCGACAGGTCCTGGCCCAGGCGGCGCAGTTGCCGGGGCCGGTGGTGATCGCCGGCGGCAAACCGAACGGGGCGCCGAAGGATCGCAGCGAGAACGTGGAGTACCACAGCTTCCTGGACGCCGACCGGCAGGAGGCCGTCATGAACCGGGCCAAGTTCATCATCACGCGGTCCGGGTATACGACGATCATGGAACTAGCCGAATTAGGCAAGGCACGGGTCCTGCTGCTGCCCACGCCCGGACAGACCGAGCAGGAATATCTCGCCGATTATTACGAGCAGCAGAAGTACTTTCACCACGTCAGTCAATACCGGCTGCGCCTGGTCGACGACATTGCCACGGCCCGAAAGTTCCGGGGCTTCGACCCGCCCTGGAAGACGAAGGATTCCGTCGACCGATTCATGAATATTCTCTACTCGTGAAACGTCGCGTCGATCTTCTTCGTCAGAGCGCAGCCCATCCGGTAGGAACAGTAGGTGATGAAAAACGCACCGAAGACATCGATGCTGTAATGCAGATGCATGGCCAGCACGGTGAACGCCATGATGAGCGAGCCCGCCAGAAACACCCACCGCAGGGCGCTGTGCCTGAACAGGAAGAACCCCAGAAACGGAATGGCCGTGTGCCCGGAAAAGAACATATCGTTCTGGAAACTGAGGTGCTGGCAAATCCAGGGAAAATCCGCCCGGATGGCATCCGAGGGGGTCTGGAGGTGCGTAAACAGAATGAAAACGGACCGCAACATCACCAGCAGGCTGAATTGGCTGGCGACGAAGTGAAACGTGCGAATGTGAAAGACCAGGGGCGAGATAAACAAGGCGCAGACGAGCAGAATGTAGCCGTAGACGAAAAGCGGGCTCAAATCGAAGGGACCGAAATGGTCCAGGATCAGGTCGGGAATATCGGGCCCCTCCGTCGCCGAGACGTACACGCCGCAATGATAGTCCAGATACGTCGCCATGACGATCAAAACCAGCGACGAGGCGTTCAGGTACCGGTATTCGAGGAACTCCCGGACCCACGCGTGAAACCCTTCCCGAAAATACGCCTTGAGTCCCAAGGCCCGCCGGGTGACTCCGGATACCCGACGGGATGGATCGTCGGCCGGTGTTGTCGATCGTCGCTCGGCTTCCTGCATGTCAATCCTTCTGTATATGCCGTGCCATCTTCGGCCGGCGACCCAGTGTCTCGGTGAAATGGTGAATCAGGACCCGCTCGATTTCGTCGAGGGCGTTGTCCTGCAACCGGGGAATCTGCTTCAAGTCCGCCCAGCTTCGCGCCGCGGCGAGCGTAAACCCGATCTTGTCGGGATAACTCATCTCGCAGTCCCGACAAATCAGTCCGTTGGCGGCACTGCTGAAATACACCTGGCGCCAACTTTCTGAGAAGGGTCTTTTACAGTTGGCGCACTGCTTGACGACCGGCTGGAGCCCCACCTCCCGCAGCAACAGAAGCTGGAACAGGATCAGGCGGATCGTCACGTCGCGACGGTCGCGCGCGAGGTCCTCCTGCTCGAGATCCTGGACGAACTGCATGAAGTGATCGAACAGGACGAGATGCGGATCATAGTCATCGGTGAGCAGGCCGAGCAGCTCGGCGGCAAACAGCGCGCTGTGCAGGGCGAACAGGTTCCGCCGCAAGCCGCCCCGAACCGGGTGCGGCTGAAACTCCGTCAGCGTGGCAAGCTGCTCCCGGGAAACACCGGAGAAGACGACGTCGCCGAAGGAGAGCACCTCGATCGGGCCGTCAAAGGCCGACCTGGGCCGCTTGGCCCCCTTCGCAATCGCTTTGACCTTCCCGGAAAGACGGGCGAAGAGAGTGACGATCTGCGAGGTCTCGGAATAGTCGAGGGCGCGGATACACACGGCCCGGTCTTTCGTCAACATGGTCACAGCTCGACGATCTTCTGAATTCTGATCCGCTTGATGCGCCGGGGCTCAGCCGAAGCGATGGTGAACTCCAGATTCGCATACTCGAAATGCTCGCCGGCCTTGGGGATGTACCCCAGCCGGGAGAAAACGAAACCGCCCACGGTGTCATAATCCTCGTCTTCGGGCAGATCCAACTCGTAGTCATCGTTGAGGTCATCGACGTAGGCCCGGGCATCGACCTCGATGGTGTTTCCGTCGATCTTACGAATCGATTCCGGCGGCGTCTCTTCATACTCGTCGGTGATCTCGCCGACCAACTCTTCCAGAATATCCTCCAGCGTGACGATCCCGGCGGTGCCCCCGTACTCGTCCAGCACCACCGCAATATGAAGCTTCTGGTTCTGGAACTCGTGGAGCAGGGAGCGCAACGGTTTGCTTTCGGGGACGAAATAGACTTCGCGCATGTGCCCGCGCAGACTGAAGTCGCCGGCTTCTTTTCCGATCTCCGCCAACAGGTCCTTGGCGTAAATCAGCCCGACGATATTGTCGACGTTCGCCTCGTACACGGGAATCCGGGAATGGCCCGCCTCGATGATGGTCTGCAGGACCGTCGGCAAATCCGCGGTCACCTCGATGGCGACCAGGTCCGTTCGAGGGGTCATGATCTCGTCGGCGCAGCGCTCGCTGAGCTCCAGCACGTTCTCGATCATCTCCTGCTCTTCTTCATCGAACGCGCCCTCCATGCGATGCTGCTCGAGATCCTCCAGGAACTCCTCCTGCTTCTCTTCCTGCTGCTCTTTGGGCGACGCCTCGGGCACGCCGGCGAGCCGCCGCACGAAACCGTCGTAGAGCCGCAGAACGAAAAGAACCGGAGCGGCAATGACACTGAGCCACAGCAGCAGTCTGTACGTCCGGCTCAGGAGCTTCTCGCCGGCATACTTGGCCCAGGCATGAGGAACGGCCAGACTAAAGACCGAGAAAATCGCCACTGCGACGAAGAAAACGAGCGCGTAGCTGAGAAAACCCAGCGGCTCCTGCCAGACCGACAGCAACGCCACCAACAGCAGCAGAGCACTAATGTTGAAAAGCAGCCTGTAGAACGCACACGTCAGAATCAGCCTGTCGGCCTTTTCCACCAACTCATCCACGAGCCGGGGACGTTCCTCTCCATTGATCGCCTTGAACGCCTCCTGCAGGCGGAGACGCGAGAAGATGCGCAACGCCGTGGCGTTGACGGAAAAGAACAATGTCGCTCCAACGAACAGGCATATCAGTAGCACAGCCCAACCGGTGAAGCCCACTTCCCAAGACCTTTCAACAAATCCTCAAGCACGCACCGCGCGACACATCCGTTCTACTGTGCCTGCCGGTGCTCATCATACACAAAACCGTATCCCAGGTGTTGGAGAATCTCGTCCTCCATTCGATGCATCTCCCGAGCGTGGCTAGGGGTGGCATCGTCAAAGCCCAGATTATGCAACAATCCGTGGGTGATGTACAGTGCCAATTCCGCCGGTCCGGTGTGCCCTCGGCCGGCCGCCTCGCGAAGCGCCAGCGCGCCGTTGACGATCAGGTCGAACACACGGTCCGGCCGGGGCCCGTCTTGCTCGGACAGATCGAAACTCAGACAATCCGTCGTTTGGCTGTGGCCCAGAAACTTCTCGTTGAGCCGGCTCATCTCGGCGTCATCGACGATGCCAATGCTCACCACCGCCCGCGTGACCCCGAAACGCGTGCAGACGTACTGCGTCAATGCCTCCAGCGCGGGGCGGTCCACCGGGACGCCCTGGAAATGCGGTGCGATCTGGACGGTGATCGTGGGCACGGCAGCCTACGTCTCGACCATTTTGGGAACGCTGGGCTTCGCCGGCCGGGGCGAAGGCAGCGGCTCGTCCGCCGCGGTCGGATACGCGATGCGACCGTGGTAGTGAGCGGCCAGGGATTTGGACATGCTCGTCTCGATTTGACTGAGCTCGCGCAGCGTCAGATCGCACTCATCGAACTGTCCGTCCTGCAACCGTCTCATCGCAATGTTGTGAACCACCGTCTCGACTTTGGTCGGCGTCACGTCCGACAGCGACCGGGTCGCCCCTTCCACGGCGTCGGCGAGCATGACAATGGCCGCCTCCTTCGTTTTGGGCTTCGGACCGGCGTAGCGAAACTCGCTCTCGGCCGGCGGCGCTTCTTTGGGTTTGCGCCCGTCGGCCGCACCGCCCGGCGCCTCGTGTCGCTTGATCGCCTGATTGTAAAACGGCTCCACCAACGTCGTGCCGTGGTGCGTCTCGATGAACTGACGCAACACACCGGGCAGGGCGAATTCCTTGGCCATCTCGGCGCCGTCCTTGACATGACCCACGATGATCAACTGACTCATCGCCGGCGAAAGCTCCGTGTGCTTGCTGGCCGAACCCATCTCGTTCTCGATGAA
>JAFGCA010000096.1 GCA_016932895.1 Sedimentisphaerales bacterium
ATCCTCGCCAATCCCCCCTTCGGCGGCAAGGAACGCAAGGAGGTGCAGCAGAACTTCCCCATCCGCACCGGCGAGACGGCGTTCCTCTTCCTCCAGCACTTCATCAAGACCCTCAAGGCCGGGGGGCGCGCCGGGGTGGTCATCAAGAACACCTTTCTTTCCAATTCCGACAATGCCTCGGTGTCCCTGCGCAAGCTGCTCCTGGAGAGCTGCGACCTGCACACCGTGCTCGACTGCCCCGGCGGCACCTTCCAGGGCGCGGGGGTGAAGACCGTGGTGCTCTTTTTCGAGAAGGGCGCACCCACGCGCAAGGTCTGGTATTACCAGCTCGACCCCGGCCGCAGCCTCGGCAAGACCAACCCGCTCAACGACGACGACCTGGCCGAGTTCGTGGAACTGCAAAAGACCTTTGCCGACTCGCCTAAGAGCTGGAGCGTGGACGTCCGGTCCCTGAGCCAGGCCGAAGGGTTCGACCTCTCCGTGAAGAACCCCAACAACGGCGGGGAAATTGCCCACCGCAGCCCGCAGGAGATCATGGATGAAATCGCTGCGCTGGATGCCGAGAGTGCAGAAGTGTTGCAAAACATCCGAGGGTTGCTGTGAAGAAAGGGTGGCAGGCAAAAAAACTTGGCGAGCTCTGTGAAATCGAGTTGGGGAAAACTCCGGCGCGAGAGAATAAGGCGTTTTGGGATGAAAAGCGGGAAACGAGCAATGTTTGGCTCTCAATCGCCGACCTTTTAACTGCCGAGGATAACGTTGTAGCTGATAGCAAAGAATACCTTTCGAACAAAGGCGCAGAGATTTCCAAGATCGTCCGCAAAGGTACATTGTTGGTGAGTTTCAAGCTCACGCTTGGCCGCTTGGCATTTGCTGGCCGCGACTTGTTCACAAACGAAGCGATTGCCGCCCTGACAATTCGTAACGAGACAGAATTGTCGAAAGAATTTTTATTCTACTTTCTGTACTTTTTTGATTGGGTCAAGGCTGCCGAGAACGACGTAAAGCTAAAGGGAATGACGCTCAATAAGGCGAAGCTTAAAGAAATATTGGTCTATTTTCCGTCGCCGGAAGAACAGCAGCGGATCGTTGGGATTCTGGACGAGGCGTTTGCGGGCATTGCCATCGCCAAAGCCAACGCCGAAAAAAACCTCCAGAACGCCCGCACCATTTTCGATAGCCACTTGAATGAGGTGTTCAGCAAGAAGGGGGAAGGGTGGGTGGAGAAAAGGCTTGGAGAGATTGGGACAACACAGACTGGCTCGACTCCAAAGACATCCGACCAAGCGAACTACGGTGACTTCATCTCATTCGTGAAGCCTGGTGATTTCAATGCGGATGGTTCGCTTGACTACGACAAAGCTGGCCTAAGCGAACGTGGAGCAAAGGGCGCACGTAAAGTCCCAGCCGGCTCAGTGTTGATGGTCTGCATCGGTGCAACGATTGGAAAATGTGGCTACTGTGATCAGGATGTGGCGACAAATCAGCAAGTGAACGCACTCACGCCGAGCGATGGATCGTCCAACCGGTTCATCTATTACCAAATGCTGACCGAAATATTTCAGCGCAAAGTCATACACGCTTCCGGTCAAGCCACGCTGCCGATCATCAACAAATCAAAGTGGAGTGCACTTTCCGTTTGGCTACCGCCAAAAGTCAAAGAGCAAAAGACGATAAGTGCCAAACTCGACGCCCTCGCTGCCGAAACCCGCCGCCTCGAAGCCATTTACCGGTGCAAGCTCGCTGCGCTGGAGGAACTGAAGAAGTCGCTGCTGCACCAGGCATTCACGGGAGGACTTTAGAGATGAAACCAAACATGAAAAACGCCTCACCTTTTTCTCTTAGAATATTCGTCGCCGATGGCGACCCTGATGGTCTACGGCTGGTCGAACGCTCCAATTGGACCGGTAAGGCCATCATATTTCCCCGTGCTCTCTATCCTGACGTTCGTACCCGACCCGAGTTCCAACAGACCGGCGTGTATCTGTTGTTGGGGCCTCGTACCGACGGTGACGGAGAAACGATGTATATCGGCGAGGGCGACCCGGTGCGTCCACGCCTCGAGGATCACTATGCAAAGAAAGACTTTTGGACGCGAGCCGTCTTCTTTGTCGCGGGGCCGGGCCACCTGAACAAGGCGCATATCGAATTCTTGGAAGCACAACTGATTGGAAGAGCGAAAGCTGCAAAACGGATGCCGCTGGAAAATGCCAATAACCCCTCCGAGCCTACCCTCTCGGAGGCCGACCGTGCCGACATGGAAGTCTTTCTCCAGAACATCCTCGAGATGCTGCCCGTGCTCGGTGTCCATGCCTTTGAGCAGGTTACTTTGGCGGGCACAACCATGAATGAGGTGCTCCTGCATTGCAGCGGGCGCGGTGTAGAGGCAACCGGTTATGATACGCCTAAAGGATTCGTGGTGCGCTCCGGGTCGTTTGCTGCCATACAGGAAGTTCCATCGCTCAAGACGTATTTTTCGAATGTGTGCGAACTGCGCGCGGACCTGCTCAAGAATGGCGTACTGGAGGTGCAGGGTGACAGGTATCACTTTACCCAGGATTACACGTTCAGCTCGCCCTCGTTGGCCTCAGCGTTTGTGCTTGCCCGACCCTCGAACGGTCGTACTGATTGGAAAGATGCCAGCGGCAAGACGCTGAAAGCAATCCAGCAGGCGCAAGCAGAAAATGTTCCCGATTCCGGCGAGAACGCATGAACGAAGCCGAAACCAGAGCCGAACATATCGATCCCGCCCTTGCAGCGGCGGGGTGGGGGGTGGTCGAGGGAAGCCGCATCCTGCGCGAGTATCGCATCACGCCGGGCCCCCTCGAAGGGCCGGGCCGGCGCGGTAAGCCGCTGATCGCCGATTACGTGCTGGTCTATCGCAACAAGAAGCTGGCGGTGGTGGAGGCCAAGGCATGGGATGAAGAACTGACCGAGGGGGTGGGGCAGGCGAAGAACTACGCGGGCAAGCTGCAGCTCCGCTTCACCTACGCCACCAACGGGCAGGGCATCTATGGCATCGATATGGTGACCGGCAGGGAGGGCGAGATGGTGGCCTACCCGACGCCGGAGCAGCTCTGGGCGATGACCTTCGCTTCGACAGGCTCCGCGACCGCGGACAGTGAGCTTGCCGAACTGTGGCGTGATCGGTTTTTCGGCGTGCCGTTCGAGGACAAGGGCGGCAGCCACCCCTCGCGCTATTATCAGGACATCGCCGTCGAGCGGGTGATGGCGGCCATCGCCGCCGACAGGCAGCGCATCCTGCTGACGCTGGCCACGGGTACCGGTAAGACTTTCATCGCCTTCCAGATCGCGTGGAAGCTGTTCCACAGCCGCTGGAACCTGAGCCGCAAGCCGTCGCGGCGGCCGCGCATTCTGTTCCTGGCCGACCGCAATATCCTGGCGGATCAGGCTTACAACGTTTTCTCCGCCTTCCCGGAGGACGCGCTGGTGCGGATCGCCCCGGGGGACATCCGCAAGAAGGGGAAGGTGCCGAAGAACGGCAGTATTTTCTTCACCATTTTCCAGACGTTCATGTCCGGCCCGCCCAAGGACGGGAAGCCGTCGCCCTACTTCGGCGAGTACCCGCCGGACTTCTTCGATTTCATCATCATCGACGAGTGCCATCGCGGGGGTGCCAATGACGAGAGCAACTGGCGCGGCATCATGGAGTACTTCGCCCCGGCGGTGCAACTCGGCCTGACCGCCACGCCCCGGCGTCAGGAGAATGCGGACACCTACGCTTACTTTGGCGAGCCGGTCTTCGTCTATTCGCTCAAGGACGGGATCAACGACGGATTCCTGACCCCCTTCAAGGTGCGTCAGATCGCCACCACGCTCGACGAATACATCTATACGCCCGACGACACGTTGATCGAGGGGGAGATCGAGGCCGGAAAGCTCTACACGGAGGCCGACTTCAACCGGATCATCGAGATCCGGGAGCGGGAGGCGCACCGGGTCAAACTGTTCATGGAGCTGATCGATCAGCGGGAGAAGACGCTCGTCTTCTGCGCCACCCAGGATCACGCGCTGGCCGTGCGGGACCTGATCAACCAGATGAAGGCCAGCCGCGACCCGAACTACTGTCAGCGGGTCACGGCCAACGATGGGGCGCTCGGTGAGCAGTACCTGCGGGACTTCCAGGACAACGAGAAGACCACCCCGACCATCCTGACCACTTCGCAGAAGCTCTCGACCGGCGTGGACGCCCGCAACATCCGCAACATCGTCCTGATGCGCCCGATCAACTCGATCATTGAGTTCAAGCAGATCATCGGGCGCGGCACCCGGCTCTACGACGGGAAGGATTACTTCACGATCTACGACTTCGTGAAGGCGCACCACCATTTCAGCGACCCGGAGTGGGACGGCGAGCCGCTGGAGCCGGACCTTCCCGGTCCGGGTCCGAAGGTCGACTCACGTCCGCCCTCCGATGTCCACGAACCGGAGAGCGACTATGTCCGGCACCAGAAGGCGAAGGTGAAGCTGGCCGACGGCAAGGAGCGGACGATCCAGCACATGATGTGCACGAGTTTCTGGCATCCCGACGGCACGCCCATGTCGGCCCAGCAGTTCATGGAGCTGCTCTTTGGCAGGCTGCCGGAGTTCTTCCGGGACGAGGAAGAGCTGCGCACCCTCTGGAGCGCACCGGACACCCGCAAGCGGCTGTTGGAGGGACTTGCCGAGAAAGGATTCGGCTGCGAGCAGTTGGCCGAAATGCAGAAGATCATCGACGCTGAAAAGAGCGACATCTTCGATGTGCTGGCCCACGTGGCCTACGCCGTCCCGCCGGTCACCCGTGAAGTGCGGGCGGCGCATGCCAGGGTGTACGTCAATAGCCGGTTCAGTGCGAAACAGCAGGCATTCCTTGGCTTCGTGCTGCAGCACTATGTCAGCGTCGGGGTGGAAGAGCTGGCTCAGGAGAAGCTCACGCCTCTCCTGCAGCTCAAGTACCACGATTCCATTGCCGACGCGATCGCCGACCTGGGCCGCCCTGAGGAGATCGGCGCCCTCTTTGCGGGCTTCCAGAAGTATCTGTATCAGCCGCAAGTGGGTGCGTGAGCGAAATAGGCCACACCCGTCAGCCCAGGGCTGAAGCCCCGGTCTGATATCCAAAACCCGCTGAAGCGGGTTGGGAACCGGTTTGGGTTATCAGACGCCGAATTCATTCGGCGGCGATATTCGGCGGTGGCCCCGGCGGTGTCCAGCCCGGCGTTCATCCCGGCATTGATGAACTTTAAGAAAATAATGTGGTAATAGCCGCGTCAAGCCTCACCCCCCGGCCCCCTCTCCAAGGATTGGAGAGG
>JAFGCA010000097.1 GCA_016932895.1 Sedimentisphaerales bacterium
GACGCGCAGGACAACAACAGCAAAACGGTGACTCGAGCGTTGCGAATACGGGTCATTCCCCGCTTGCGCCACGGCAAGGGGTTTCCTGTCTTCTGGGGCGCCAAGGAACTGCTCCTTTCAACCATCGGACCAAAACTTCAGTCAAGGAAACCGTCAGACGAGAGGTCAGCCTCTGCCGCTCATGTTTCCACACAAGGTCTCCCCTGTCTTCACGCGGCCGCACCATCAGCCGCCGCTCACAGGCACTCCTTAGCCTTTCCGGCGCAACCGAGCACGTGGAGCTTGTGTCGCACCATCTCGCGAATCGCGTCGCGACCGGGTCCCAGATATTTGCGCGGGTCGAATTCCGCGGGCTTTTCTGCAAAGACCTGCCGGATCTTGGCCGTCAGCGCCATCCGCAGGTCGGTGTCAATATTCACCTTGCACATGGCCATCTTCGATGCTTTGGTAACCATCTCCTCCGGCACGCCCATCGCTTCCGGCATCTTGCCGCCGTACTTGTTGATGAGGTCCTTGAATTCCTTCAGCACACTGCTGGACCCGTGCATCACCAAAGGATAGCCGGGCAAACGTCGCCCGATCTCTTCTATAACATCGAAAGCCAGTTTTGGTTCGGTCTTAAATTTGTACGCCCCGTGGCTGGTGCCGCAGGCGATGGCCAGGGAGTCGCAGCCGGTCTTTTCGACGAATTCGACGGCCTGAGCGGGGTCGGCGATGTGCTTGCTCACGTCATCCACGCCGACCACGTCCTCCTCGATCCCGCCCAACTGGCCCAGCTCGGCCTCGACGACCACACCGCGAGGGTGGGCGTATTCCACGACCTTCTTGGTCACGGCGATATTCTCTTCGAAGGGCAGATGTGAACCGTCATACATCACGGAGGTGAAGCCGTCATCCACGAATTGCCTGCAGGTCTCGAACGTGTCGCCGTGGTCGAGGTGGATGGCAATCGGGATGTCCGGATTTTCCGCGACTGCCACGTTGATGATTCCCTTCAAATAGCTGTTCTTGGCGTATTCCCGGGCGCCACGAGAGATCTGCAGAATCAGCGGGGCCTTCTCCTGGGCAATCGCCTCCACGATACCCTGCGTGATTTCCATGTTGTTCACGTTGAAGGCGCCGACGGCGTAGCCATTTTTGTAGGCCATCTCGAACATTTTCTTCGTGTTGACTAACGGCATAGTCTGCTCCTTGTCAAAAACCCGTTATTTCGCCCCAAGCATCAGCTCGGCCTCTGCAAATTCCGGTAATCGTGCCGAGGAAGTCCTTGCACCCTACCCCAATCCGGCCATCTTAACATATCGGCAAAATCATGCCATACTTATTTTCTAATACTGAGGCCCGGAAGCCCCCAAATCCATGTATCTCCGCAGGCCAAAGCTCAGTTCGGGCACACCTTCCGGCCAAAGGCTGAAAACGACGCGCTGTTCGTCCAGCGACTCGTCGATACTCAGAGTCAGGGCAAAGTTTACCCTGTGGTATTTGCGAATCAAAGTGATATCACTTCGGATGTTCGCCTCATAGTCAAAATCGTACTGCTGGGAGAAAACGGCCGTGTAGCGAGGGTCCAGCACGTAGGTTACGGCAACCGTGACCGCGTTGGAGCCCTGCTCACCGCGACCATTGTCGATGTCCCGCAGGTACCTGCTGCCGATAAAATAGCTTAAGTTGGGCCAGCAAAGCCTGGAGAAACCGACATCGAGCTGGTCCACCACCCCCGCCTTGGTGTCAAAATACACATCTCCCATGACCGCCATAGTGTCGCTGACCCGCCAGGTCATCGCGGCACTGATGTAGTTTCGCTGCGGCCCGAACAGTCCGGTCGTCCGCCTGTCCTGCGGCGGCACCAGTCCGCCCTGCCGGTTGATCAGGGGGATAAAGGGCTGATTCCAGATCAGCCGGTCCGGGCCGGCCGCCTCATCCCCCGAGTCGCTCACCCACACGAAATCCAAGTCCAAGTCGAGCCAGTCTACTGTCCGCTCATGTCCCGCCGGCCCTCTTTTCGTCTGCCATTGTTGCGAAATGCCCAGGTCCAGCACGTCGCGTTGCTCGGCGACCGTGTTGCTCTGGGCAAAGGCGGCGGCAGTCAGGCTGGGCCGGATCGTGTGCCGTAACTGGTGCAGGTCCCATAAGCGGGACTCCACGCCGGGATACACCCGCCAGAACGGCTGCATGGACATCCGCACGCCCGCCTCGCCGATCAGAATCTCATCCTCGCTCTCGACCAGCGAGTCGTCGATGTCTCTCTGGAAGCCCGGCCCATCGTCGTAACCGAGCGTGCCTGCGACATACGGGACGATCTTGGACGGCCCCACCTGCAGCGGCATATCCACTTCGTTGCGGGTCTCGGTGAACGTGAAGAAGTACTCCGCCTGGGGCGGGCCGTCGTCGCTGTAGCGGTATCGAAGCCGGCTGATCTGGCTGTCGCTGAAGAACACGAAACGGTCGTCGAGAAATGACTGGCCCGTCCAGTGATACTCGCCGGAGGGCACCTCATCCACCTCGTCGAGGAAATCGTTGATCCGGCCCTTGGTGAGCAAGGCCAGCGCCCGGTTGTCGTCGATCCGCTTGAGGTGCAGCAGCGTCTCCTGTTCCTTGCCCGCGTAGAATTCGTCGCGATAGAATTGTTCGAGGAAATTGCGATCCGACAGGTAACTGAGTTCGGCGGTCAACTGCCAGCCGTAGGGCAGAAATTGCCGATGCTGAAACGCGAATCGTCCTCGCAGCTCATCGGGGACCTCGATGTTCTTCCGCGTTCGGCCCAGCCGGTCCTCTCCGTGATCATTGATCACGTAGCCCATGATCCGGCCGAAGTAGTTCTCACGCTCGTATTCCACCGCGACGCCGCCGCCGGGGCCGCGCTTGTCGTAGTAGTCCACGAACAGCGAACTGTCCGTCCCTTCAGGCTCGCGAAGCCCGAGCACCCGGCTCAGATACCACTGCGTTTCCACAGACGTGCCGAACGCGCTGTCGTTGCCCACGTGGATGCTTCTGAGCGGCGTGGTGGGGCCGAGAAGGTCGGTCTTTATCGTCGGCAGCCGCAGCAGGGTCGTGTCGTAGTATTTGAACCGCACGCCCTTCATCAACACGTTACGGCTACCCCTGTTGGTCCCACCGTCCGGCCCGACCGGATCGAGCCTGTCGATGATACGAATTTTAGACGCCTCCAGCGACAACTGGGGCGTGTGGAACTCGCTCGTCGTCACGCTGACGTCGTTGGCCTCGTAGCGTCCGTCGCCCGTCTGCCGCAATTCCTCCGCCCGGATGTAGACCGGCACGTTGCGGGACGGGTCGAAGGTCCGCATCGTCGCGTTTCTGATCAGGCCCCGCTTGTTCTCCAGGTCATAGTACAGCTCGTCGGCCCGGACCGTGACCTGCCCCTGTGTCAGCGTCGCATCGCCGGAGACATAGACGGCGGTCACGCCCTTGAACTGCCCGGCCGACAGGCCCGCAGGCTCGTTGGCGTCCGAATCATCCCTGAGCCACAGCACCAGCGTGTCGGCCTGCAACTCGATCTCTTCCGACGGCTCAGCCCCCTCGGTCCGCTCCTGCCACCGGATATCGACTCTCCCTATCACCGTGACCGTCCGGATATCCCCCGCCACACTCCATCGCAGGATCGGCGCCGTCTC
>JAFGCA010000098.1 GCA_016932895.1 Sedimentisphaerales bacterium
AAATCCGCATCCGTCTGGTGCACGCTCTGCAAGACCGGCCCCGGTCCGATGGCGTTGACGCGCACGCGCGGTGCCATCGCCTGGGCCAGCGTCTGGGTGGCGGTCCAAAGCCCGGCCTTCGAGATCGTATAGGAGAAGAATTGCGGGGTCGGCCGCCAGACGCGCTGGTCGCAGATGTTGATCACGTTGCCCTCCACCCCCTCCGGCAGGGAGAGATAGAGTGCCTGGGCAAGAAAAACCGGCGCCTTCAGGTTGATGTCGAGGTGGATGTCCCACTCTGCCGGGGTGAGCGACGTAACGGTATCGAGCAGGAATTCCGAGGCGTTATTGACGAGGCAGGTGGGTGGTCCGAGTTCGTCGGCGCACCGGCCGATCAGCGCGCGCACCTGATCGATGTCGGCAAGGTCGGCCGCCAGGGCGGTTGCCACCCCGCCTTGCGCCCGGATCTCGTCGGCGAGGCCTAGCGCCTCCTCTCGCGAGCTGCGGTAGTGGATCGCGACCTGCCACCCATGTGCGGCGAGGTCGAGCGCGATGGCACGGCCGATGCGCCGTGCAGCACCTGTCACCAGCGCTGTCTGAGCTATGGCCGTCTGCTTGGGTCTGGCGTCCGTCATGGGGCTCGGGAGTGTCGGGCTGCGAAACCCATCCTGGATTCACGACGCGGTGTCACCTGGTAAGACGCCAGATCTCCCATCGCCTAGTTTTTGAGCAGGGTTGAAGGCGAATCACCGCCGAATGTGCCGTTTCGTCGAGCGATTTTTGAACAGTAAATAATCAAATTTCCCAGGCCGTTGCTCAGGGGTAACAGGGTTGTCATAGAGCCGCGCCGCGACGGCATTTTGTCTTGAGCGCAAGGGAATTTGCGACTTTATCTACAAGTCAGAAGCGTTCGAAGACCTGCCGCACGAAAGCGGTCCTGACGAGTCGGCGCTTTGTATGGGTAGCGTAACGGGGGTGAGTACCATCATGGCCGTATCTCGTAGAGTAGCAGCCCTATGCGGGTCTGCAGGCGTCGCGCTCTTCGCCCTTTCGGGCACCGCGTTCGCCGAAGATAAGTTCGCCTGGTCGGCGACTCTGACCGGAACCTCGGACTACGTGTTCCGCGGCATATCACAGACCGAGAACGATCCGACCATTCAGGGGTCCCTCGGGGCCACATACGGCCTGTTCTACGCGGGCATTTGGGCGTCCGGCGTCGATTTCAATGACGATGCCCAGATCGAGGCTGACTACTACGTCGGCTTCAAGCCGACCTGGGATAAGTTCTCCTTCGACTTCGGGGTCATCTACTATGATTACCCGGGTTACGACGCCCCAAACAACGAAGCTCTTGAGCTGAAGGCCGGTGTGAGCACCACGATTCAGAACTTGGCTCTTGGTGCGATCTACTACTATTCCCCGGGTTACAACGACAAGGAGTATGGCGTCGTCGAACTCAGCGCTGGCTATACGTTGCCGACGTTCTTCGTGTTCACGCCCAGTGTCACCGCTGTCTACGGCAACCAGCACGACTTGGGCGGCGACATCGAGCTGCCCGATTACAATTATTGGAATGCGGGTCTGGTGCTGACGGTCGACAAGCTCGCCTTCGACTTCCGCTACTGGGATACCGACTTCGACTCCGGCGTCTGCGGTGGCATCATTCCGAGCACGTGCGACGAGCGGTTCGTCTTCAGCGCGACGCTTTCGCTTCCCTAAGCGAACACATGTATCGATGAGATACGATCGGGGCCGAGCCATCGGCCCCGATTTGTTTTTGCCTCCCGTCATGCCGCGTCGGCGCTCCCTCTGATTTCCTAGAGTTGCGCAGGACAACGCGGCCACGCCATAGGCCGGGCTGTGCAGCATATTGCCTAATTCGTGTGCAGTTAACCGCCTGGAATCCCGCGAGAAGTTGCTTTTGAGTCACTTTTCCTTCGGGATGTCGCCCCCCGCCGTTGATTGAGCTTGTTCAAAAGCCGCGACTCTAGCGTTCCTGGAACCAGCCCGTGGTTCTGTGAACGCGCACTGCGGAATGGTCGTCAGCGGTTGGGCGCGTTCTTGCCCTCTCGGACAGAGGGATTTCACGTCAATGATCGACACTCGAAAGCTTGCTGCCGTGTGCGGCGCGGCAAGTCTCGCACTCATCGTCTTCTCCGGCGCGGCGCGAGCCGATGGGTACGAGGTGTCCGCTCCGGCGGCTCCCAGGGAAGAGGGCCGCAAATTCACCTGGAGTGTCAATATGGATGGCACTTCGGACTACATCTTCCGCGGTATCTCGCAGACCGACAACGACCCGACGATCCAGGGCGGCATCGATGTCAGCTACGGCATCATCTACGCCGGCTGGTGGGCGTCCGGGCTCGACTTCGATGTGTTCTTGAACGACGCCGAAGTGGAGATGGACTGGTACGGCGGAATCCGTCCGGTCTGGCACGACATCACGTTCGACTTCGGCAGCATCTACTACAGCTATCCCGGCGCCAGTTACTTCGTCACCGGCGGCCCCCAGCTCAACTACTGGGAGCTCAAGGCGGGCCTGAGCGGCAACATCCACAAGGACTGGGTTGCGGGACTGAACGTCTACTGGTCGCCCGACTACTTCAATGAGACGGGACGGGCCTGGACCATCGAGGGCAACTCCGCCTACACGTTCCATAAGGTCGGGTTCTTCACGCCTGTGCTCAGTGGCGTCCTCGGTTATCAGGACGGCAACTCGAACGCCTACCTGATAGCCAACGGCTTCTCCAACTACTGGTACTGGAACGCCGGCCTCGCTCTCGTGGTCGACAACCTGACCTTCGATTTCCGCTACTGGGGCACCGACGCCTCGAATGCGAACTCCGACACGCTGTCGTGCATCAACCACTACTGCGATGGACGCTTCGTGTTCATGACCAAGATTGCACTCCCCTAGTCAGAACTCAGCTGGTGACGACCTTCGGGGCCGGGCTCGCTCGGCCCCGATTTTATTTACGCATTGTTAGCAATGCGTTGCGCGGCTGCCACATGCCCACGGCGACGGAAAAGCAAGACGCACTTGTCGCTTGTGCCGACGCACGATCTCAGGCCTCTTGTGCCAAAGCCGCATCTGCGGTCGAGCATCAGTCTGGCGCGTTCTTGCCGAAACGAGAGGGATCGTTTCCATGAACGCGTTCAGGCTTTCGTTGTTTTGGGGTTCGGCTGGAGCGGCACTGCTTGCCCTCGCCGGGCCTGCCGCAGCCGACGGCTACGAGGTCAGCGCCCCGCCGGTGGTGGAAGAGAGCCGCAAGCTCGCGATCACGTTCAATCTCGACGGCACCTCCGACTACGTCTTCCGCGGCGTCTCCCAGACCGACAACGACCCGACCATTCAGGGCGGTGCCGATCTCACCTATGGAATCATCTACCTGGGCGCCTGGGCCTCAGGCCTCGACTTCGGCGACGACCCGGCCCTTTCGGGCACGGAGGCGCAGATCGAGATCGACTGGTACGGCGGCATCAAGCCGACGTGGCAATCGCCGTTCGGGCCGATGAATCTCGACTTCGGGGTGATCTACTACACCTATCCCGGCGCCAACGACTTTGCCGGCGATCTCAACTATGTGGAGCTGAAGGCCGGCTATAGCTGGTCGGTGCTGCACCCGAGCCTGACCACCGGAACGACGGTGTTCTACTCGCCCAACTACACCGCCGATACCGGCACCGTGTGGACGATCGAGACCTTTGCCGCCTGGACGCTGCCCAAGGTTCACGTCTTCACGCCGACGCTGAACGGCCTGATCGGCTGGCAGAAGGGCGATGCCAACGACGGCTATTTCTGGAACGTCAACGGCACCGACGACGAGTACTACTACTGGAACGCCGGCCTGGTGCTGGCGGTCGACAACATCACCTTCGACTTCCGCTACTGGGACACCAATGTCGGCGGCGACGCCGGCGGGCCGTTCTGCGGCCGGGCGAACCTGTGCGACGAGCGCTTCGTGTTCACGGCAAAGGTCGTCGTTCCCTGAGGCCGGCCGTCTTCCCGGACTGATACCGGGCGAGAGCACGAGACAGGAGGGCGGACGCTCCGCTCTCGTTGCCTGGCGGCGCGACGTTGCCCGTTCGCCGCGCTGCGACATAGCTGTGTCACACACCTCCGCTATCGCTACGCGCTAAGTTCAGCATTGGCTGCGCGCGCCCTCTTCCGCGAGACGCGCGTGCTGCCAAGACGCAGAGCGCGCCGGATGCCCTCAAAAGGCGCGCTCAGCGAGGCCAGAGGCCAGCTTTGCGGCGACCGACGGCGACCCCGCTGCCGGCGGTAACGCGAGCTGGCCTCGTTTCGTTGTCGTCTGCGGCATCGTCTTCTCCGCCGACGCGTGCGCCTCGCGCGTCCGCGACTTTCCCCGCCGCCCGCTTTCTGCCGCCGTTTTCCCCAGGGGCGCGACGCGCCTCCCTTGTCCGCCGCCGGCCGCCGCCTGATA
>JAFGCA010000016.1 GCA_016932895.1 Sedimentisphaerales bacterium
TTGACCATCTCCTGATCGTCGCGGTTCATGAAGTCGATCTTGACGCCGGCCACGCCCCATTTCTCGTAGAGCGGAAAAGCCTCGTCCATCTGCTTGTTGGCGTGGGCCCAGTGCAGCCAGACGAAGAGGCGAACGCCCTTCTGACCGGCGTATTGGACAAGCGTCGGAATGTCGATGCCCGGGATCGGGGTGGTGATATCGCTGGTCGGGTGCGGCGCGCCGCCGATTTCGGCGTCGAAAGGCGGGCCATACCATTGCCAATCCACAAGCTGGTACTGCCAGCCCATCTCCGCGGCGAAGTCGATGAAGTACTTCATCGTTTCGTTGTTGGGTCCAAGCTTGAAACTCACGTCCGGGGCGTAGCCGCCGGACCACCACCAGTCCCAGGCGCACTTGCCCGGCTTGATCCACGACGTGTCGGCCAGAGCGCAGGGCTCGCTCAGATTGTCGATGATGTTCGATTCAATCAGCTTGCCAGGCTCGGGAGCGATCATGAGCACGCGCCAGGGACTATAGCGCGGCGTCTGTGATACCACGCGGACTTTGGGATCGGCCGGATACGGGGCCAGGCGCGTGCAGACCGTATTGGCAACGCCGGACAACCCGGTGACATACATGCCGGCCCAATCGGTGAGGTTCGCCTCGGCGACTGCCACCCAGGCGTTGTCGCCGGCCTTGACGAGCAGAGGCAGGCCGTAGACGCTGCCGGGCGCGATGTTGGACAGGCGCTTCTGGAAGAACTCCGTCTCCTGCGGCGACTCGAAACGTTCGTAGTTGGCTGCCCATACGGTGTGATCGCCGGCGAACCGGAACCAGGACCGCTCCGCTATCAGACGGAATTGCTTGAGCTGGGCCTGGTCAAGCAGAAAATAGCGAAAGGCCACACCATCGTCGTACGCGCGCCACACGATATCGAACGTCCGCTGCGGCTCGGCCACAGTCGCGAGCGTCACACGCAACTCGTTGTAGTGGTCGCGGACGGTCTTGGACTTGCCACAGACCCGCTGCCACGTAGTGTCCGCCGCCTGCCGATCCGTCGTGACGACGGTCAAGTCTGCCGACAACTCCGGGACACCTTCGATCTCGAACCCCAGCGGCGAATCCAGGACCAGGGCCTGATCGCCGTACGTGACGCTGTAATACGGACGCGCCCCCTTCGGATAAGCGCCCGACAACTGGGCGACGCGGAAAGCGACCTTGATCTTCCCGTCGGGAGAGGTCAATTCGACCGCCTCCTGGGCGCGGGTCCCGCCGGCAAGTATGCTCCCCAGAAGGATGGCGATAACGGACTGACTCCTGATGCATGTGACGTTTCGCATAGTAGCACTCCTTATACCTTCTATTAGTCTCCCAGCAGGACTATAGCACATCTGGCCACCACAACAACCTGCAGCACCAAATGAGCCGAAAATCGGCGGACTTCGATCTCGGGCAGATTGAGACGCAAAACACCGGAAGGCGCTCCTTGGCGGACTGTAACAGACGGCCTGGAGAGGGTTTGCAGGAAGGGTGAGAACTTCGTCCCTGCCGCCCGCGTAGTAATGGCGGCAGACCGTACGGCCTCAAGAAGCCTCTAAAGAGACCTCGACAAAGAACCGATGAACATGATATGGTAACACAATTGGCTACCTACGAGCATACGGAACCTTCGACACACGGGCCCGATCAGGTGACGACGGAAGGCGGGACCTGTCTGAAGAAGTGTCCGTTCTGCGCCGAGTCGATCCAACTGGAGGCGGTCAAATGCCGCTATTGCGGGGAGTTCCTCGATGGATCGGGCCGCACCGGCCGAAAACCCCGGCCGAAGAAATGGTACTTCGGCACGTCGAGTGTCGTCATTGCCCTGCTGTGCCTCGGACCAATTGCCTTGCCGCTTGTCTGGCTGAATCCTCGCTACAAGCCCGCCACTCGGGCGATCATCACAGTCATCGTCCTCGTCGCTACGGTCTTGTGCCTATACCTGATGAACGTGATGTATCAACAGTTGCTCGACCAACTCCGCGCTCTGGGCATATAGAGACCACCTCCGCATCCCCTGCGTGAATCGCTATTCGTACGCAGGGCGCATGATGACTCGCCCCTACCTCGGTGCCAGGCTCGCTTCGACCGTACCTCCGTAGAGACCCATGTTGAGTCGGTTGTTAACGGCTCGCTCGCTGAACGGATCGCCTGCGTTACAGGGCAATTCCTCGCCCAGCGCCGCGGCCGGGTCGGCGGCATCGATGCACGGGCTGGTTTCGTCATCCCAGCTCCACTGTCCCGATAGCGCGTCCCATGACCAACCCTGGCTCTTGAGGTGATAGTCTCCCGGCGCTCTGAAGAGTGGGTCGGCGTCGATATTGCCCACGCCCGCGGCGCCGCCTTCAATATCGCTGTAGCTGACGGTCAGTTGGAGCTTGCCCTCGACGTCCGCACTGACGCCGTTATTGAAATAGACGATGGAATTGGCAATGATCGGGCGCGTGCCGGAAACGCCCATTCCCAGGTTATCGGCGATCGTGCAGTTCTCGACAGTGGGATTGCTGCCGAAAATCCCTTCGGCACGATTGCCGGCGATCAGGCAATTCCTCAGCGTCGGGTAGTTGTGGCGGATATTGCGGCTTCCGGTCATGGCCCACATCTCCACGCCGATGCCGTTGTTCGTGATGTCGCACAGGCTGATCGTCGGCTGGCTCGCGCCCCAGAGCTTGATCCCCGCGTCGCGGTTGCCTGTGACATCACACAGACGGATGGTCGGCGACGACTGGTTGCAGGAGATGCCGAAGCTGCCGCCGGTAATGGTGAAACCGGTAAAGAGGCAGTCCTCCGTCTCCCCGTCGGCGAACATCACGAGTTGGCCTTCGCCGGTAAGGACCGTCGCGGCTCGCACCGCCGGATCGGTCGGATCGGTGGAGGTGAGCGTCACGTTCCTGCCGCTGAAGCGCAGCTTCTCGCGGTATGCCCCTTCGGGCAGCACGATCACATCACCGTCGGTGGCCCCGAAAAGCGCGTGCTGGATGTAATCGTAGGTTTGCCCGGTCGTGGCATTCTGGATTGGACCGCTCATCGAGCCGTAACCGAACTCCACGCGGGCGCCGGAGACCTGATAGCTGCCGTTCCGCCAGGCGATGCTCGCACCGTCAATCCTGGGAGCGGCTCCATAGCTGAAACCCGGAAGCGGGTACGCAACAGGACCGTATTGTGGCGAATAGCAATATGTCCGGATGTACCCCGAGTAGTCATCCCCATCGCAGAAGGCAATCAACGCACCGTCAATGTCGGGACGCAGTTGCCATCCGCGGGCAACGTAAACCTCGAACTCCCGAATGTGGTCGGGGTCTGAAATATCGGCGCCGTAGATGTCGCCGATGTCGTTGCGCTCGTCGGTCCACACGACCACGTGGCCCGAGACGGCAGGATCGTACTGACGCTCCGGGGCCGTGCAGATGGGGAAGACCTTGATGTTGTCCAAATCGGAAATGTCAGCGCCGTAGATGTCGCCGTCGCCTTCCCAGACCACAATGTCACCCGAGACATCGACGAAATCCTCGTCAGCATAGTAGTAATTGTCGGACGGATAAGGGTAGCCGTGTCCGGCCTGCTCGGCGATCGTGAAGTACGTCGGATTCGAGAGGTCAGAAATGTCCGCCACGCAGATATCGTAAGGCGACTCGCTATAGAGCAGCATGTCTCCCGTGTCGACATCGTAGTGCCTCAGATATGCAATCTTGTTGCCGGAGATGGCGGGGTAGCCATAGGATTCGTTCGAACGGGCATTCAGGAGACGCCGCACCTTGCCCTTGGCCAAGTCCGCCAGACAAAGGCTCGTGCACATCTCGTAGTAGTAGTCGTTCGCCCCACTGGCCCAGACCACGACGCCGCCGTCGATCTTGGGTTTGGTGTCGGTAGGTCCGGCGTCGAACTTCGACGTCTCGCCTGTCTTCGAGTCTGTGCAGTAGATGTCCCACGTCCCGGTACCGGAATAGTCCATCCCGGCGCAGGCAATCATCGTCCCGGAGACCGCGGCATAAAAACAGTCCATCATGGGCTCGTCCGTGACGTCAAACACCTCGGCGTCGGTGGTAAACGGGGCTGCTTCGATTCTCACGACGTCGGGCTCGCTGTCGACAAAACCGTCGTTGACGACCAATCGGAACTGATAGATGCCGGGCTCCTGACACACGAAGTATGGGCTGGCCGAGTTCGGATCGCTCAGGCTCACAGTCGGCCCATCGATCTGAGTCCACACATACGCCAGTTCGTCCGGCGGATCGGCGTCATGCGAGCCCGAGGCGTCGAGGCCAACACCACCCGGGGCTTCCCACAGCTTGTCCAGCCCCGCATCGGCCACGGGACGTTCATTTCCCACCACGACCAGGACTTCGTCCGGCCCGCTGGTATACTGATCGTCTCCCACAACCAGTTGAAACTTGTACCAGCCCTCGCCAGGCGGAGTGAAAACAGGCTGGGCTGCCGTCGGATCATCCAGGTCTACAGCGGCACCTTCGCTCTGGGCCCATTGAAACGTCTTGGCGCCGGCCGGGTCGGAGAAGTAGCTGGTGGTCCCGTCCAAGGCAATCGGCTCGGGCGTCAGCACGTGCTGGTCGGCGCCGGCTTGCGCCAGCGGCCTGACATAGCCAACACGTTCATCGGCGCCGATGTCGACACGCACCGCAAACACACGCGGGTCTCCGTCAATGTCCGTCTCCCCCGACTGGGGCGCGAAATCGGGGTCGCCCGCGCTGACACAAGGGGAGCCGGCATCCAGATGATAGCGCTGGTTCCACGCGGTCAGAAGGAGCGGGTCTTCAGAGATGTTGCCGTGTTGATTCGTCCAGTCGGCCTTCCCGTCGTACACGTAATCATAGGTGCGCGGGTCTTCCATGACGTAGTTGCTGGGGAGATTGTCCCAGACATTGTTGTAGCGAATCGCGTCCTCGGTCGCCTCGTACCAGTAGATACCACCGCCGCTCTTGGCGTTGCAGATGATGTTGTTGACGACGACAAGACTCGTGGGGTCGTAGCTAAACTCAGCGTAGAGGTTGCCCCCGATGCCATAGTCCGGATCGAGCCCGGCGTCATTGCCGACGATCGTGTTGTTGGCCAGACGCCCGCCGTAGATGGACACGCCGCCGCCGTAGACGGCCGAGTTGTCGTAAACGATATTGTTGGCCACGTGGCTGTAGCCACAGTAGATCCCGCCGCCTCGATAGGCCGTGTTGCGGTAGATGAGATTGTTCGTGATCGTCGCCGAGCCTGAACAGTAGATCCCGCCGCCGTATGTGTAGACATAGTTGTACGTGGTATAGTAGGACCCGCCACCAAGATCGACCCGAACCTCTTCCCGCGAATACGCGCCCAGGTTGTTCGCAATCACGTTGTGCGTAATTGTCGGCGAGCCGTAGGTGCAGTAGATTCCCGCCCCGTAGAAGTACTTGTAGTTTGAGCCTGAATTCTGGAGCGTGCCGACACCGCCGGTGAGGGTGAAGCCGGTCAGGACCGCGCGCGACGTCTCACCGTTCTGGAAGGTCACGACACTGCCCTGCCCCTCGGCGTTCAGAATGGTATAGCCGACGATCCTCGAATCGTTCGGGTCCTCACTGGTAACCACGATGTTCTTGCCGTTGAAGTCGATCCTCTCGAAATACAGACCGGGCGAGACGAGCACCGTGTCTCCGTGACTGCTGGCATCGATGGCCTCCTGGATCGACGGGTATTCACCCGGCACCTTCAGCACAGCAGCACTCAACGAGGCAGATGCAAAGGCAGCGAGAACAACACTGGCGACAAGCACGTTCTTCATGGATTACCCTTTCCCTCACTGGCCGGCACAAGATGGTGCCAACCCTGTGAAATAGCCAATCTCCGGACGCTTTTCACCCTTCATTTATACAGAAAAACACGCGTCAATGCAATACTCGGCTGGAATATCGCTCCCGGCCTATGCCGGGCCCGATCTCGTCCGGTTGGGAGGACAATGTGCGGCTGGCGGCGAAGGTGCCGTTGGCGATTGTGGGTTTGGTGTCGCCTGCCAGTGTCATACCGACGCCGAGATTCCGTATGATGTGGCCTTGGGAAACTGTTGCGGGAGAGCCGGAGCAAGTGGGCGCTCCGCCTCGCACCGGCTATCGTGGGGCCGGTGGACGCACAGTCTGCACCTTCGCCGCCGCAAAACACCGCCGCGTGCTGATATTTGCCTGTGACGGTCACAACCTCGATCAATGAGCCTCCAAGTCCCATCGAACCAGGGACCGGATTCCTGTCCGTGAGATCGCTGTTGACCGAACCCACCTCGAGCTCTTCCCACTAAGGTTATCGACACGCGACATACCCCCGCAGTCGCCGACCCATGCCTGTGCCAAACCCGTGGCAGCAATGCTAACGATGGAGCCCGAGATGGCGTCGCCTTTCTGCCTATTACGACGCAGACGAAGTGCTTTTGTTACAACCTTTTTCTCGTTTTCCGGCCGGAGCCCTTGCGGCCGGCCGCGTCTGCGAACCCCCGAGGACTGGCGGATTCCTGTTGAAAAAGGCCCGGCAGTGAGGATAATGGCTCCCACGCAAGCACCGAACAGTCCCAGTTGCGATTTCGAGCTTGGAGAGCGCGAGCAAGTGGCAGTCGATGTCCTGATCCTGAATACTGCCGTCGTGGACCTGCGGAGGGCCGAGTTCGCCTTCGCCGACGGACTCGCAGGCCAAGGCGGTCTAGCCAAGTGCCGCACGGAGGACATGCCCGACTATTCCCAGGAGCAGATCAAGACATGGATCGAGGAGGGCTCCGCCACAGCCGGAGGTCCAGGCAATACAGCTCCCCTGATCGCCCTGGCCGGCCTGAAGGTGGCGGTCGGCGTCAATCTCGGCGCGGGCCGGTATGGCGGGTTGGACGCCCAGGGCCGGTACTTCCACGATGTCATGGTCTCGCACGGCATCGACATGTCGGCCACCCACGTTCACCCCGTCCTGCCGACCGGCACGACCTTCATCCACAGCAGCCCCGGCGCCGAGCGCGGAGGCATCGCCTATTTCCCGAATGCCAACAACGATTTCGATTTCGATATCTTCCGCGGCGCCGTCGAGCGGCTGAAGCCCCGGGTCGTCTACTACATGTACTCAGGGCTGTCCGACCGGGCCGATGCCCATGGCGGTCGCGATCTGGCGGACTTCATCCGCTGGTGCCGCAGCCAGGGGGCAGTGACCATCGCCGACAGCCACACCCTCACAGGCAACCCTCACAAGCTGATCGCCGAGGGCAAGGCCGTGGCCGAGTACAAGCTCCTGGAGCCGCTGCTACCGGAACTGGACGTCTTCTTCACCTCCTCGGACGAAGCGAAGCTGATCGAGAATACGCTGGCCGGCCCGCGCGACTGGACCCGCGCCGACGAGCACGAAAACAACACGCATTTTCTGGATTTCCTCACGGCAAGGTTCTGGCGGAACGGCGGCCGGACCCGCCTGTTCGGCGTGACCGTCCACGACGGGGCCTATGCGAAGCATCTGCATCCCGCTGGAGAGACCGCCAGTCCGGCCAAGGTCACGTCCGATGCCCTGGCGGACAAGGTCGTCGATCTGGTCGGCGCGGGTGATTCGTTCCGCGCCGGGCTGATCGCCTACATAGCCGGCAATCTTGACGACTTCAAACGTGGGACAATCGATTTCAGGCAGGCCGTGCAGACGGGCAACCGCTTTGCCTCCCTCTTCATCACCGCGCCGTTGGACAATCGATACGGCCCGATCGGAGAATACGCCCGCACGTTGCGCCACCTTGGCGCAAAGGAACATGCACCGAAACGAAATGGAGCAGAGAAGATGGCGAAGAAGAGTACGCAGTTCGCATGGCAAGATAAAGTCTCCAACCCCGCCCAGATCGGCGGCATCGAGACTTCGACACTGGACAACGGCTTGGGCAAAGGGACCCGCATCGCGTGGATCAATACAGGCTCCGGACTGCGCTACAAGGTCGCGGTCGATCGTGCGCTCGACATCGTCGACGCCTTCTACAACCAGCACAGCCTGGTATGGCTCAGCCACGCCGGTGTGACGGCGCCGCGCCCCGACGCCAACCAGGGGATCGAGTGGCTCTGGTCATTTGCCGGCGGCCTCGTCACCACCTGCGGCCTGAGCCACGCCGGAGCACCGGACAACGACGAGTCAGGGCAGCGCGGTCTGCACGGACGCATCAGCAACATGCCGGCCGAAGTGGAGTCGGTCATCCAGCCCGATCTGCGTAACGGCAAACCTCAGATGAGCATCACCGCCGTGGTGAAAGAGGCCCGCGTCTTCGGGCCCACCCTCGAACTGCGGCGCACCATTTCCAGTACGCTCGGGGAAGCGGCCATCCGGATTCGCGACGTCGTGACGAACCTGGGCAATACGCCCACGCCGCACATGATGCTCTATCACTGCAATTATGGCTGGCCGCTCGTCGACGACGGCACGCGGATCGTCTGGAAAGGAGCGTGCCAATCCCGAGGGATGGATATGGACAACGCCGTTTTCAACGACAAGCACGACTACCGCACTTGCCAGAAACCCCTGGAGGCCCATCGCGGCGGCGGCGAAGCCTGCGGGTTCATCGATGTCACCCCCGACAAGGACGGCATGTGCACCATCGGCCTGTACAA
>JAFGCA010000099.1 GCA_016932895.1 Sedimentisphaerales bacterium
ATCGGTCAGCTTGACGCCGTCGAGTATCACGGGAGCCGTCCCGATGTTCATCAACTCGATGAACTCATACTCGTCGTTGTCCAAGTCACCGCCTGCGAGCGGGTTGTACATCAGCTCGGTTATGCGCAGGGACTGCTGCTGGTCGCTGGGTACCCCGACGCAACTGAGGCTGTCCACGAGCCGGCCGTATCGATCCGTGAGATCGACGATCTCCCCCCAACTGGACAGGTGCCCGTCGTAGTTGCCTTGGATGTACCGCCCCTGCCCGCCCGTCGGGCTGGTGGTCCGGCCGCGAAAGGCTCGGACGCTGGGCGAGACGTAGAGACGCTCGCCCGCCGCGATCACGGTCCCGGGGACAAAGGCGTGCTCCACACCGCCGGTAAGCTGCCAGCCCGAGATATCGACCGCATAGGCATTCGGGTTGACCAGCTCGATGTACTCTTCGTCCTGGTTGCCCGAAATGGGGTTGTACTCATACGTGCCGAACTGGATCGTGGCATCGGCCGGCTGGGCGTTCGGAATCGCCGCGGAATAGGAGCCTGAGATGTTGTACCCGGCGACGTTGTCCACGTTGTGCGTGACAAACAGGTGGGTGCGCCGTACGGCCAGGTAATCCTCCTTCAGCACGTTGACCGCATACGCAAGCGACTGGTCGCGCGGATATCCGCCCTGGCCGCCCCACGACCAGGGATTGGCCCACTTGCTGTAATCCAGCAGCACGTCCGGCGCCATGGCAGTGACCAGCTCATCGATCCGGTTCTCAATGAACAACTCGGCATAGGGCGTCCCGGGCGGCTTCAGGAAGTCGTCCATCACCGTGCGCAGTCGCCGCAGATACATCTGGCGTACCGTGCTGTCGTTGAGCAAGGCATCGATGAGGTGATTCCAGTGATAGTTCCATTCCTGGCAATCCTGCTTGCCGACGAACGGGTGCGAAGGCTTGACGGTCGTCGGCTTGCCCGCGACCCGGTCGTCGGCCGCATAGATGTAGTCGTGGTAAGAGTTGCCCGTCCAGTTGGAACCCCAGGTCAGGTCGTGGTCCCAGGGCAGGAAGCACCACTGTCCCGAGCCGTCCGAATCGCGATACAGGTAGTGGTTCTTGTGCGGGTGGTCGTTCTGGTGCGTCAGGATCGTCCCGACCAGGTAATTCAGCGTTAGCGGTAGATTGACGTAGTCGAAAATGTTGTTGTGCAGGGTCGTGCCCGACGTGTTGTTGATGGCCCGGCAGAAATCGTCCAGATCCCCCCGCCCCTCCCAGCGCCGGGTCTTTTTCTCGGCGCCGCCGCCGGTGTTGAACGTGTTGTACATCTTGTAGAGGGCGCCGTCGGGGTCCAGGCCCTCGCGTTCGAGAAGCTCCTCTTCCGGCTCCTCGATGAAGACCTGCACGCCGTAGAACTCGCGATTGCGCTGGGCGCGGACGGGGAACGACTCGCTGCCCGGGCAGCCGCACCAGTCGTAGGCCTCGAAGGCGAGATTCTGCCGCAGGTAGGCCTTGTCGCTGTAGGTGCTGTTGAGATTGATCTCGTTGACGCGCGGCGCATCGTCGCGATACCGGAAGCTGTAGCCCCGGTTGAAGCGGAACTTGAAATGTTTCTTCGGTGCGCCGGCCGTACTGCCGCCCCGCCGATGAACGACGACGTTGTCGTAGAACTCACCGAGGTAATACACCGAGCCGCGCGTGCCGCTGTCCGTCTCCGAGGCAGAGACGTTCTCCACGCACCAGTGGAAGACCGGCAGCGCCGTATCGATCGTCGGGTCCTGTACGACCGTGCCGTAATATTCGGGCGAATTGTACCGGTAGGGAAAAAGCGGATCGCGCGACGCGTTGCCCTCGGCGTCCTCGGCGCGGACCGCCCAGCAAACCATGTCGCCGGGAGTCAGAACGTCAGATGGAATCACGCCCGTGTAGACTCCGTCGCCGGCTGTGGCGTCGGCGCCCGCCCCGTCATCAACCATCGGCAGACCGTCAGTGGGCAGCCATCGGCTGTCGGTCATCCCATTGATGCGCCAGAGAAGCTTCACGTCACTGATGGGAGCCAGAGTTTCGGAAACTTCCGCAGTGACAACAACGTCCTCGCCCGGCGCCGGGGCCGGCGGGTCCTCCGTGACGTTGCGAATGGCCGGGCCGATCTGGGCCAGCGCCGCCTGATTGGCGGCCCCGGGCGTCGGCTGCAAGAGGTAGCCCTCCGTCACTTCCGTCAGATCGATCCGCTCGACTTCCACCGCTACCAGCTCCGGCAGGACCAGCAAGTCGGAACTGCCGACAGTGGTGTTGAGCCCGTGGATGGCCAGCAGGTTGTCACCATTAATGAGAAGGTCCTTGTACGCGGTGATGTCGAACTCCTGGACGCTAACGGCGTCGCCGTCGTCCCGGGTCGCCGTGGCCCCGGCGTTCCAGGTGAGCTGCGCTGCTTCGGGCGCGTTGGACCGGGCGACTTCCAGGCCGTTGAGATAGGCCACGAAACCGTCTTCATAGCGCATTCTCAAGATGAGTTTGTCCGCCTCTGCGGCTTGGGTCACCGCGAAAGGGATGCGGATGTAGACCGTCCGGTTGACGTTTCGCATGGCGGCGACGTCGAGATTGACAAGGCCGCCGTAGTCGTATCCGACGCCGGTCCGGCCGCTCAACCAGTTCGTGTCGCTGAATCCCACGGCGCGCCAACTCGAGCCCAGCGAGCCGTCCGGCGGAATCAGCGCCCTGGCGTCGGCGCCTTCCGGAACCAGCACGGTCTGCGTCTGCGAAATCGTGCTGTCGCTGCTCAGGCCGTACGAGAGGTCCACGAACTGGGGCGCGTACTCGGGATAGCCGTGCGCGACCGTCGCGCCGTCGGGCTCGACGAGCAACAGGGACTCACCTCCGGCCCGCAGGGAAAAGTTCGCGTGCAGTTCGCCGTCCGGGTCGCGCCGGTTCTTGCCCGAGGCGAAAACCAGCATGTAGCCGCCCGGCGGCAGTTGCACCGCCGGAAACTCCCACTTCTCCAGGTCGTTCACATCGTCGGTGAGATACCACCCGTCCAGGTCAATCAGATCCTCCGTCGGGTTGTGAATCTCGACCCAGTCCGGCGTGTCCCCGTCCTGGTCCCGCAGACCCGCCTCGTTGGACGCCAGAAACTCGCTGACGATGGGATTCGCCGCCAGGACGCCCCCGGCGCAGAGTATCACGCAGACCGCCCAAGCATATGTCACCGCAAGACGATTCATTGCAGCCCTCTCAACACCATACTCACGGGGAGAACAGGATCACCATCCCGGCCTCCGTTTCCAGGCTCACACTGTCCCCATTCTACCAAATCAGGCCCTCCCACACAATGCGCCGCGCCGCTCACGTTTTCCATTGTGTACGTGAAAGTCTTGCCGCGCTACGGGGGTGTCTGTGAAAACATCCTGGCGATGGCAGAGTACGCGTAGAAGGCCGACTCTATCCCCCCCTGCACTGCCAAGGCGCAACATCTTGTTTTTGTGGCGAGTATTTCTCAGGCCGGCAGGCTCGCCACGTGGGCGTCGCGCAGTCTCAGAGCGGCCGTCATGCTCTGTTGTCCTTTGGGCGTGACGCGGTCACAGCGGGGGCCGCTGACCTTGCGGATCAAGCCGTGCGCCCGCAACCAACGGCCCCTCCAGGCAGGCAGGGGTCCGGGGACCGTGCGGAGATGGCCGGAGGCCCGCCGGCGCGAGGGTGACGGTTCCATGCGCCTTGTTCAACGAACCATCGAATCCTCAGCAGGTGTCTCCTTCCGGATCGTGACCTCGGCCGGGCCCTTGATGGGCACATCGAGGATCTTTCGCTTGTCCGTCGCCCACTTGCCCGTCTCGTAGTTGAAGGGGATCGCGACGAGCCGGTCCTCCGTGATGCGGATAACGGTGAACTCGCTCGGCGAGTTCGGCGCGGGCGAGGGCAGTTGCACGAAGTTGATGTTGCGATAGGATGTCACCACCGCCTTGTGATAGTGTCCGCCTAAGACCATCAGGACGTTCGCATCACCGAGAGCGTCGACGAACTCGTCGCGGTTGGTGATCGAATCGAAGCACAGGTGCGTCGCCACGATGACGGGCTTGCCCTTGGGGACCTTGGCCAGCGTCTTGCGAATGTAGTCGAGGGCGTTTTTCGAAATCGGTTGGGCGGGGCTGTTGAGGCTCTCGTCGTACTCGGAGTATACGGCCACGAACAGCACGCCGCCTTTCTCGAACGTGTAGCTCAGCGCCCCGTGGCGGGCGACGAGCCAGTCGAGGACGGTCCGGCTGGGCGAGTTGCCGCCGCTGTCGTGGTTGCCCGCGACGTCGTAGCTCGGGAACTTCAGGCGCTTCGTGATCAGCCGCTCGTACGTGTCCCGGGCCGCACGCGTAGGCCACTCCGTAATATCCCCCAGCCCAAAAACAAAAGCCGGCTTGCCAACAACCCCACCAACCCCCGCCGGATACCCCCTGCCCGCCAACCCATTCATCCCGAGAATCGCCGGAACCAAATGCCCCCCATCCCCATCAACCTGAACATGCTGATCCGCCCATCCAAAAAACGTTACCCTCGGCGCTTCCTGACCGTACCCAACACCGGCCACCAGCAGCAAGACACTCAACCAACCTGCAACAGTTCTCCCGGCAGTACGCTTTCGATTGTGAAGCATCATCCTGCTCCTATCATAGATTCTTCCTGGGCACAACGACAGTTCAGGCAATCTGACAACCAGACGCACGCCGAAAAGACCTTTCCTTTCAGGTCGCCTTCGGTTCTGCTGCTACGCTAGCTGCAGGGGTCATTGTGTTCTTTCAAAACCAATTCCTCGTGTTCCATCTACATTGCATTTGTATAGAACGCAACTGTGCATGGCTTTCTGCAATACATTCTTTACGCGATCCTGAGTGTATTCTGACATCTTTGCCCCTAGGTACACCCCTGTTAGGGCGGCACTATTAAACTTGAATATTCGGTCTTCCGGCGTCGTTTCTTGAAAACTCACATGTACGAGACGCCACTCCTTTTCATCAGACCAAGGCGCGAGTTTTTCCAAGAACATGTTTTCTATTCCGTACGCATATTGGTGCCAATATGACTTTGACAGGTTCATCAAGTCTACGTCGCCGGCGTTGTAAAATAGCGGTAGGTAATCGTAGAACTTCAGCTTCAATAGCGAAGTTGGGTATCTGACCCTTTTTACATTTTCCATCCACTCAAGATACTTACCTTCGAGCGGCGTGTCACTCAACATAGGAAGAAGGCGCGTATTTCCGTTTTGTGCATGAGCAGCAAGCTCAAACTCCAGGCATATACCGGTATGGCCACTCGCGTAATGTGACCACATCAGGAAGTTGGTGTTACTCTCAGAAAAACAGGCCGCAGAGCTGTTATTGAGAAATTGGCCGAACAGTTCATCCAGCGTAAAGAGTAATTCTGCTGCTTGGAGTTCCTTCAGCGTCTCTCTAGTAGAGACATTTACTTCATAGAACTCAGACAGAATGTCAAATAGCCGATTCTCTGTAACAACGCCAGTATTACAGTTAGAGAAAGCATCGACCATATACGATCCAAGGCGCTCATAGCTCATCACATCCATCAGATCCTTTGCCAAATCCAATCTTCCATGTGACACAAACGCCTTCTGCTGAAGAAAACGAACAAGTGCCCTTATCTCAGTTTCGTTTTCGGAGAAGAAATCAAGTCGCCCGTTTAAATCGAGAGGGTCGTTCAATTCCGCTGGCGATGCCAAATATATCTCGCTATACAGCAATTCCTTGAATAGCAAATCACTCAATGGTCTGTATCTATATAGCTTCATTGCTTTCGACAGACGTTACAACGATTAGTTGCAGAAATTCAAGGTGTTCGGTGCCGTTTTTGCGTCTGGTCCAGAGGCGACCTCGCGGCTTGTCGTGAAGGTCCGGCTGACATCACGGGCCGCCGGCTGGGGCGTTGGGTTGGTTCGTCGGTTTGTCAAAGGTCCTCCAACCATGACTTCTCCAAGCAACTTTGGCATTTGAGCTGACGAGAAGTCGCAAGGTAAGGTGGCATATGGCTTCGGTCTTTTTGTCGCGCGCATCTCTTGATGCCTGCGTTTCGTGTTTCTCTTATTCATTCGTCTCTTCTTTTGGGTACGCGTAGGCCATAAGGAACTTGGCGCCCTTGAGGAACCAGAGACCCAGGAGCAGAGCCGGGATGCCGCTGAGGAGGAGGGCGATGGTGTTATACGGCCCGCCTCCCAGGAGGGCCAGCAGGCCCAGGGCGATCTGCCAGAGGGCGCCCAGGAGTATGAGCAAGCCGATCGTTCGCACGATGACACCGAAGACATCCGCTGCGTTCATGGTATTGAGCCTTTCAACAAAGCGCGTGCGCGGGCTGGTTTTGGTCCCCTTTTTTGTTTTTGGCTGTTTTCCTTTTCGCCATGCAGGAAACGCCTCTTTGCACTACGTCCGGCAAACCTGGATGTGATATTGCCGGGGGGAAGGGAGATTGTCAAGTCCATAAACGGGGATTCCGGAGAAAAAATCCGGCCAGACGCCGGGCTTGGCCATGCCCGGACCCCAATCGACTCACACGGAGGCATGGAGCCACGAAGGAGGGCGGGGCTTTGGCGGGCTTGCTCTTTGTGGCTTCGCGGCTTTGTGTGAGATGTAATTCGTTGTTTTGCATCGACTTGCACTGTCGTTGGCGGGCATCTGGGGGGAAAATCTGGTTTGGTCTTGAGCGGTGGGGGTTTGGGGGTATAATGGCCGGTTCGCTGAAGAACAGAAGATGAAATTCCTATGGGAGAACGTTTGACGATGGCAGATGCACCGAAAGCCAATGCAGTTGTGGGTCAGTCGGGCGGTCCGACGGGGGTGATCAACGCCTCGCTGGTCGGCGTGGTCGAAGAGGCCCGCAAGCACCCGGAAATCGAGAACATCTACGGCGCGGTCCACGCGGTGGCGGGCATGGTCAAGGACGATTTCATCGACCTGGGCGCCCTCTCGCCCGAGATGCTGGAGATCGTGGCGGGCTCGCCGTCGTCGGCCATCGGCACCAGCCGGGACAAGCCCGACGCCGAGTATTGCCGCAGGATCCTGGGTGTCTTCAAGAAGCGGAACATCCGCTACTTCTTCTACATCGGCGGCAACGACTCGGCCAACACCGCACACATCATCAACACCGTGGCCGACGAGGAAAACTTCGACGTGCGGGCCTTCCACGTGCCCAAGACGGTCGACAACGACCTGCTGGTGACCGACCACTGCCCGGGCTACGGCACGGCGGCCAAGTTCGTGGCCTCGGCGCTGATCGGCGACGACCTGGACAACCGGGCGCTGCCGGGCGTGAAGATCGACGTGATCATGGG
>JAFGCA010000100.1 GCA_016932895.1 Sedimentisphaerales bacterium
AGGACCGCTACAGCCGCCGGAGGATTCAGAACATTCACACGATGGTCAGGTCGAGTCGGGAGGGTTGCGATGTTTCCGCTCCAAAGGAAGATCGTGCTGCCCGGCGAAACGGGGATCAAGGCCGGCGACGTGGTGGGATTCAGCGGCCGTAGCTGGCTGAGCGCAGGCATCAACATCGCCACTTACGGGATTCCATTTTGGGGACTCAGCCATGTTGGGATCATGGCGAACGCCCCGGACGGCCGCCTGCTGATCTTCGAGAGCACGTCGCTGGATGGCGACATCCCCTGTGAAATCACGGGCAAGGCGATCTGCGGCACGCAAGCGCATTCGCTCGACTTTATCCTCGGGCATTACGACGGCAAGGCGTACCATTATCCGTTCTACCGGCCGCTGTACGCGAACGAAGACGAAAGGCTAACGGAGTTTTTGATCGACACTATTGGCGTGCCCTACGACGCAATGGGCGCTTTTCGCTCGGCGGGCGTGGGACTGTCGTGGATCGAGTCGCTGTTCCGCGAGCAAAACCTGACTTCGATCTTTTGCAGTGAGTGGGTCGCGGCGGCGTATGCGGTGACGGGGCTGCACCCAACAGACAACGTGAGCCGCTGGAATCCGAATCGTCTCTGCCGTCACCTGCGCGGCCACGACCTTCTCCGCAAGCCTCGGAGGCTCAAATGAAACGAATCCTCTTCGTTCTGGCCCTGCTGGTTTCGATGGCAGGGTGCGAAGTCGTCAATAATCCTGGAAGCCGTCCGATCACGAAGGAACGGCCGACCGTCAACGTGCCGGCCGCCATGCGGCAGAGCAATTGGCGTGGTCCCCGAGGTCAAGGCTCGTGCGTCCATGCGACGATGATTAGCCTCTTCCGCTGGCAGTACCGGCTCAAGACCGCTGACCACTGGCGGCGGACCCACGGCGACGGCGAGTACCCGGAAGACCTGGCCGCGAAGTTGGATCGGGAGGGCATTCGGTACGCCTACGTCACCAATGGCGATGTGCGCTTTCTCGAATGGGCGTGCCGCACGAGGCGAGGCTGCGGAATCACGGTCATGGGCGGGGCGCACATGGTCGCACTTGTTCACCTCGACGACAAGTGGGCCGCGATCCTCGATAACAACAACGTCGAGCGGTACACCTGGGTTCCGCGAGAGACGCTGATCGCTGAGTGGAAGGCGAGCTACGGATGGGCGGTCACGCCGATCTACACTCCGGCGGCTCCGCTTCCACAATAGTCTTGAAACACGTTCCAAGAAGTGAGGAAACCATGAACAAGCTGCTCCTGAGTGTGCTGTGCTTGCTCGCCGTCTTCGCGGTGGTTGTGCCCTGCCTCGGCGATACCGTCAACGGTGTCCTGGCCGAAGAGCGGATCGTCAACCTCCCGAAAGACCAGGGCAAGTGGTACGTCAGCGTGGTCGGCGATGCGACCGATCCCCGCTACAACGAGATCGTAGGCTGGTTCGACACCAACGCCAGCCTCAAGAAACTGAAGAATCAGGTCCATTTTTGCCCGGTCACGAGCGACACGGCGACCTACCAGAGCCGGTACGCCTCCAATGTCAAGGGCCTGCCGACCGTGCGGATGCAGAAGCCGGATGGCGTCGTGGTCTACGAGGCGGCTGGGAAGAACATCCCCATGACGGCGGCCGGTCTGAACGGCGCGCTAGCCGGCGCGGTCAGCACTGCCCAGGGCCTCCGTCCGATCCTGCCTTGGCGGAGGGAAATGGAGCGGCGCTGTCCTGGCCCGTGCCCGAATCCTCAGCCGCAACCGAATCCTCAGCCGGACCCCGAGCCGCAGCCGATTGACGACGGCGGCGCGCCGATTCTTGACGATTCGCCGGTCGAGAGCACGGTCCTGTGGGGTTTGCTCCCCTTGCTGTGTGTCGTCGGCCTCGCGGTCGGCATTGCCTGCGGCTACGGCAAGCCGTTGTACCGGAAGCTGCACCCGGCCGTGAAGTAGCGTCCTGTTTGACTCGTTTCCGACTCGTTTGACCGTTCGGCTCTTAGACAGCCATCCTCAGTACACCGGAGAAGAACAATGAACCCCATCGTCGTGATCTGGATTCTCGCAATCGTCGTCGCCGTGCTCCTCGGCCGTGAAGTCGGCAAGTGGCTCTTCGGCCAGAACGCCAAGCTGATGCAGAAGAAGCGGGCCGCCCAAGTGCTGTCCGCCAAGCTGCGGGCCGCCGGCCTCAAGTGGATTCCCGCCCTGTTGGAGGACTTCGCCGTGGGCGATGTCCAGGACATGGTGGAGAAGATTCACGATCTCGCCAAGCTGGTGGAGGCCGGCAGTGACGCCATCGAGAAGGAGTTGGAGACGACCTACGAGAACGTCCTGGCCAGGAAGCTGACCAGTCCCGAGGGTCTGGCCCTGATTAAAGCGAAGATCGCCGAGATCGAGGGCGCGGCCCCTGCATCGGCACCGGCTTCCCCGGCGGCTCCGAAGCCCGTTTCGGTCTCGAAACCCGTTGCAGCCTAGTCTGTTCGTTGACTCGCCGCGCCCGGAAAGCGGTCATACGTTTTCCGGGCCGGTTTTCCGATGGCTCCCGCCCGTCCGCGAGCCATCCGAGAACCGGAGAGATCAATGATGAATCGTCGCAATGTTTTGATTGTCTTGTTCGCGCTGCTGACGCTGATTGCGGGCTGCGAATCGCCGCAACAAGGGCGGCAAGACCGACAAGGCGGTTGCCGCCGCGCCAAGGTGCTCGCCTTTACGGCATCGTGGTGCGCCCCGTGCCAGCGGGCGAAACCGGCCTTGATCCAGATTCAGGCCGCCGGGGTGGACGTGGAGATCATCGACATCGACGCCCATCCCGACTTGGCGAAGAAACATGGCATCACCGAGGTGCCGACCTTCATCGTCTACGTCTGTGGGAAAGTGCCGGTGCGGACCAACGACATCCTGGTGGTCGTCTCCTTGACGCGATTGGGGTGCAAGTAATGGCGCGCCGTCGCCGCTGCCGCAACTGCCCGGACGAGCCGGAGCCGGCCACGGAGCCCAAGGTGGTCAAGACGGTCGGCTCCCGTCGCCGAGGCCAAGAACGAAACACGAGGTTGCACCGGGCCGAACGCCGAAGCAACCAGCGAGCCGCACTTGCCGTGCAAAATGATGCCGCTGTCCCAAGCGAACCCGCGATGCAACCTCGATAAATCATGCCCGCCGCTGGACGTGACAACAGGATGAACTTTGTCGATGAATTGCGGGCCTTTGTCAAAGAGGGGTTTCGGAGCAACAACCTGCGGTCGTGCAGCCGGTGGGCCGAACATCGACGGGTGATGGGGGCACCCTTCAACGGTCCTTACGGCTTCGGTCGGCATCCCTGGTGCCGCGAGATTCACGACAGTGAGGCCGCGTGGACGATTGCGAT
>JAFGCA010000101.1 GCA_016932895.1 Sedimentisphaerales bacterium
CACGCGACACGGCGTCATCAGGGTGAGGCTGATTTCCTGCGCGGATTTCGCGAGCGAATAGGCGTCCGTCACGGCAACGTCTCGCCCGCGATTGAAACGAATCGTTCGTTTCCATGACGCCAGATGCGCCTCCTTCGGATACGCACCGGCGATATCGAGCCGAAGCTGGGCATACCCATCGCCGGCCTCATACTCAACGTCCCTGGCCGCGAATCGCCCGCCGGGCGCCTGCATCACGCCGTCAATCGTGGGCAGGCTGTGGTAGGCCGACTGCATCGTCCAGATCTCATAGCGCCGCGAGCTGAACGTCTTGCGGCTGTAGGTCTCGACCCCGATGTCGATAATCACGGGGCAGCCGTCGTGATAGACGATGAAGTTGCCCACGTCGTTGTGATTGTGACTCTCGGCGTTGTGCCCGCCTTTGGCCGCGACGTACAGGCCGCGAGCGTCCCCATCACGGTCGCGGGCCGTCATCACCTGAATGCCGTCCAGCCACACGTCGCGAACCAGAGGCGGTTCGGCCTTTCTGCCCATCAGGTTCGCAGCGCTGAAGACGGCCCGCAGGTACCGCCCCAGTGTGTACGCCCGCCTTCCGGCAAACGGCGTGTCACCCTCGTCCCCTTCGATGCCCTTGGCGAACAGGTATGTGCCAAAACTCGCCAGTGACTCATCCGCGATTCTCCTACCGTATTGATAGACCAGCTCGGCCGGCGGGTGCGCCCGGGCCGAGGCGTCGGCGAAATTCACAAAGGAATCGCCCGCGATGTGGACGCGGTGGATATAGCGGCCGATCTCCCTGACGAGCGAGCGGTCGTAGACGTCGATGGCGCCGTTGCTGGCGCTGTAGAGCAGTTCCAGGCCGTCGAACAGCGCCCCGCCGGCGCGGCTCCAGTAGCCCGGCCCCTCGTCGCAGCCGCCATCATCGTCGTAGGAATTCAGGAAGTTGTCCAGGCTGCGCGCGATCTTGGCAACGGACTGTACGCGTCGATCTTCGTCGGGCTCGATCAGCAGCGTGCAGGCCAGCCAGTTTGAGTTGCACCAGGGATTCCAATTGTTCACGCGGCGGTTGGGAAACCCCATCCAGCCGAAATTGTCGCGCTCGAAGCACGGGGTCAGGATGCGCCGGTCGATTTCGAGGGCCACGCGTTTGCGGATCAAAGGCGAGACGCGATCAAGCCGGTCACCGAGCAGGTAGCAGGTCCAGGCCAGGGACTCCCCCGTCTCAGCCACGAACAACGCCACGATGGGCTCGCTGACATCGGGCAGCCCCGAGCCGGCCTTCTGGGCGCCGACGTGGGCGGGCACGCCCCAGAACGACTCCTCGCAGATCGCCCAGATCCCGTTGGCGATGTCGTCGAGGAAACGACCCTTCCCTTCCACGCATTCGGCGATCACCAAATGAGTCAGCGCCACCCGGCGGGCAAAATGCGGCGTCTGGTAGCGACTGCGATTGCCGTTGCGGGCAAACTCGAGAAAGAGCGTCGCCGGCAGGGCCGGCCACTCGTAACCGAGGTATTCGGCGCCGTTGGCGATGAGGTCCTTCCGCACGGGTTCCGGCAGCGCCTCCCAGGCCGACCGATCCTCCCACGTCGGCCACGGACGCCACTGCTCCCGCGGAACCAGCACCTTCGCAATCTCCTCCTGCGGGTATAACTCAGCCAGCTTGAAGCGGTCTTCCTGCCCGGCGGCCGCGCTGCAAAAGACGACTGCCGCAAAAAGCAGGCAGGCCACAAACGCACGCCTGCCTGATGGCCTGTCACAGCTCATGGGACGAGCCGGACCGTGTGTGGCAGCGTCAAGGCGGCACGCCTTGGCGATGGGGGACCTGTCTGCTGCCTGTGGCGCCATACGAGCCCCAGGCGTTGAGCCATCGCCAAGTCTTTCGGACTTGACGCTGCCACCCGTCGCCAAAAGAGAAACGCAGGCAACAACCATGCGCCCGCCTGGTAGAGTGGGGCTTGCCCCATCTATCCCTCTATCCATCTGCAAAACCTCCTGTTCCAAGCCCAGATCCGTCACCCCTGGCACAGGATGATGGCAACGGGCGCTTGCATTACCATCGATAGCCGGCGCGAAACTTGTGGAGCTCCGCCGACAAGCGTTTGACAAGCTCGGCGTTCTCCGGGCGCTCCGAGATATTGGTGTTCTCGTCGGGGTCGACCTTCTGGTCGTAGAGCATGCGGGCGTACATCTTGCCATTCTTTCCGGCCCACTCGGTATAGCAGTAGCGGTCGGTACGCACGGAGTCGCCGCTGTGGAAGCGGCTGTAGATTGCTTTCTTTCCGGGCCGTTTCGGATCTTTCAGCCGCGGCACGAAGCTGCGTCCCTCGATGTGCTCGGGCAAGGGCAGCCCCGCCAGCTCGCACAGGGACGGGTAGATGTCCACGAATTCCGTCAGGCCGTCGGTCCGGATACCGCCCTCGAGACCGGGGACCCGAACGATCAGCGGGGCCCGCAGCGACGTCTGAAAATGACAATGCTTGCACCAGAGTGTGTGCTCGCCCAGGTTCCAGCCATGATCGCCCCAGAGCACGACGATGGTGTCGTCACTCAATCCGAGGCGGTCCAGCTCGTCCAACACGCGTCCGATCTGGGCATCTGTGTAGCTCGTGCAGGCATAGTAACCGTGAATGAGCGTGCGGGCCATTTCCTCCGACAGCGGCCCCTTCTTCGGAATTCCGTGGTAGGCTCGCAGTTCGCCCCAGTTGTGGATGGCCGCGTCGGGGGCGTCCTTCGGGCGGAACGGGTTATCCGCCAGTTCGATCTCATCGGGGTCGTAGAGATCCCAGTACTTCTTCGGCGCGTTGAACGGCAGGTGCGGCTTGACGAACCCGACCGCCAGGAAGAACGGCTCGTCCATCCGTTTGAGCCGGCGCAGGTCCGAGATCGCTTTGTCCGCCGTCCTGCCGTCGGCATACTCGCTGTCGCCAACCTCGGCACATTCGTACGCCGGCCCCAGGCCCCCCTCGGTCTTTCGGGTGATCGCGATATTCTCCGGGCGGAGATACCCCCTGCCGCCCCATTCCCCGGTCGGCCGCCAGGCGTCCTCCGACCAGCTCCCGGCGCCGTCGTTGCGGTGGTGATAGACCTTGCCGTTCGAGATGGTGTAGTACCCGTTTTGGCGGAAGTGCCTCGGCAGGGACAGCGGGGCGCCCCAGTCTTTGTCAGCGTGATGGAGGTAGCCTTTGAAGGCGCGATCCCGCGTGGGGCGAATCCCGGAGAGCAGACTCGCCCGTGACGCGCCGCACACCGGAGATTGGCAATAGGACCGATTGAAGACGACCCCGCCGGCCGCCAGGCGGTCGATATGAGGCGAAATGATGTGCTTTTGCCCGAAGCAGCCCAACTCCGGCCGTAGATCATCGACGGCAATGAACAGCACATTGGGCTTCTTCGCCTTGCCCTGCCCGGCGAGCAGCGCGCCGGACAGGGACCATGCCATCGCCCCGGCACCCACGGTCCGTAGAAATCCACGTCGGCTCAGATTCGCAGTCTGCATATCCAATCATACCTCCACATTGAATTTCTTCTGTCGCCGCGCTACGACGGCACTTGAAAATCGTCGCCCGTCTCCGATATCCAGCGGCGCAACAGCGCGCGGTGACGGTCCAGCTCGCTACGAGCCGCATCCCGCAGCGCGAGATTGTCCATCTCGCCTGGGTCAGCGACCATATCGAACAGCATCTCCGGGCGGGCGCCGAAGGAAAACGCGATGTATTTGTACCTCTGGGTCCGAATCATCCGGCCCGTTTTCGTCAGATCCTGCGAATCCGACGCCAACTCCGTCACGACGAACTCGCGGCCTGGACGCTCGGGATGCTCGATGAGCGGTCGCAGGCTCATGCCTTCGAAATCGTCACGCAAACCGATGCCGGCGTAATCGCACAACGTGGGCAAGACATCGAGTCCAGAGACCAGATGCGTGCGGTCGACCCGACCGGCCGGGGTGACGCCCTTCCAACTGACGACCAGCGGAACCGTCGCCGGCTCTTCGTAGAGCATCAGCTTGACCACCCAGTGATGGGCGGCCGCCCCTTCGCCATGATCGCTCGTGAAAACGATCAGCGTATCGTCCTCCAATCCCTGCTGGCGCAGCGTGTGGAGGATGCGGCCGATCTCGACGTCCACCTCCTCGACGTGGCGGTAGTACTGGTAGAGGTACGCGCGCCACCGCGTCTCATCCCAATCCTTCGTGTAGAGAATCTCCGGACCGTATTTCGTTCGTCGTCGACAAACGCCAATGAATTCGGGCTCGTTCGGATCGATCTCGAAATTGGCGGGCAGCGGAGGAAGAAGCCGCTCGTCAATCGGGTCGGGTGGGTCTTCGCGCACGGACCAGCAGATATCGTGCGGATTGTGCAGCGAGACGCCGAGCAGGAACGGACGCTCGTGCCGACGGCGCAGGAACGCAATCGCCTCGTCCGCGACGGGGCCGTCCGTCTGCGCGCCCAGTCCGAACTTCGTCCCGTCGGGGACGCGGAGATACTCGAATCCGGGAACCGGCCCCTGTGGATAGGACCTGGGCAGGTGCCACTTGCCCGCCCAGGCGGTGGCGTAGCCGGCCCCGCGGAAAACCTGCCCCATGTTCGGGATCGACGGGTCAGGCGTTTGCCCATTGATGTTGACGCCGGTGACGTGCGGCATGCGGCTGGTGATCAGACTGCTGCGCGACGGCCCACAGACCGGCGCCGTACAGTACGACTTTCCAAAGCGCACGCCCCCCGCGGCGAGAGAATCCATGTGCGGCGTCTTGAGGTGCGGATTGCCATAGGCGCTCATGGCCCGCAACGTCTGCTGGTCCGTCATGAGAAACAGCACGTTGGGCCGGCGAGAACGACGCTCCGCGCCCGCCGCACAGGCCAAACCCGGCAGCGCCGCGGCCGTCGCGCCAAGACCCACCGACCGCAAAAAGCCCCGTCTCGTGCATCCCGTTTCTCTCATGATGTCAGCCATCCTTCCCTCATCGCTTTGCCCTCGCCCCTATTTCTGTTCGGCGCTCGCGCGCGGCCGGGAGATCGTCTCGACAATCGACACGCCGGACAGATCGCCGGCGATTATGAAGGGCCGATGGCCCACCACAATCGACAGGCGATTGGCGACGAACGCGCCGTCGCCACCGGCCCAATCGCGATGGCCCCATGTTGTCCGGTATGCGGCGTGGCCTAATTGCTGGACCGTCAGCACCTTCGCGGGGAACTTCGTCTCCAGAACCACCTGACGATCCCGGTCGTCCGCCGACCACAACGCCCACCAGTCGCTACCTGCGTGCTTGAAGCGCAAGACCCGCAGGTTGTCGTCATCGCTTCTCAGACGGTCGAGATATTCACCTTGCGCGACGAGATCCGAAAGATCGCGCGTGACATAGTACGCCGGCTTGGGCGTCAGGTCCGGGCGGACCAGCCCGAAGTTGTTCTCGTTGTGCTGCGGATTCCAGCCGTCGTCCTGGAAGTCGTACCACCACAGCCCCTTGAACGAAGGCGCTGTGCGGGCCAGCAGGTAGAGCCGTGCCAGGTAGGACGCCGACAACTGCGGGTCGGTCCCGCCCCGGGTAACGTGGGTGGGCCAGCCCATTTCCGTGACGTGGAAAGGCACGTCCCGGCCTCCGTTGTACCGGCGCAGCATCTCCCGCACGCTCGTCATCCACGCCGCACAGGCTTCGGGCCCGCGCGCGGGGAACCTGTCGTTGTAGTTGTAGCTGTGGATCGAGATCGCATCGCAGGACTCCAGCGCGCCGAGCTTGACGATCTCTTCGAGCCAGCCCCGCTTGACGCCGCCGCTGGTGCAGCCGCCCGCCATCACGGTGACACCCGGGTCGACCGCCTTGATGCGCGGGTACACGGCCTTGAGTAGTCTGACGTAATCCGCCGGCGAGCCGCCCTTGCGATAGGGCTCGGGCAACCCGATCCCGATGTCCCACTCGTTCCAGATTTCGTACAGGCGCACGTCGTCGCCGAAGTGCCGCACGACGAATTCGGCGTAGCGACAGAAGCCCGCAATCGCCTCGTCCGACCGCGGCCGGTCCCCGTCGTCGTAGAAACGGTTGGAGTAATCGAGAATCAGCAGGACATCCAGGTCCTTGCCGGCGGCCCGCCGCACGTACGTGTCGAACCGTTCGGGCATCACCAGGCGCCCCTTCTCCCGCTCCACCGAGCCCCAGCCGACCTCGTCGCGAATCGAGTCGATGCCCGCCCGCTGGAGGCTGTCCAGATTCATCTCCACGACGCCCTTGCCCTGGCTGAAATGCGTACACACCCCCACATGAAAGCCGCCGGGAGCACCCCAGAGCGGCGTTGACAAGACATAGGTGGCGGCTATCAACAAACAACGGTTCCCATTCATCGGCAATCTCCCTACCTGTTCACAATCACCCGGAGGAAACTACGAATCGGCCCGCCTATGATAACACAACCAGGGCGGAGCGACTACGGGCTTTCATCGTTCAGCGTCAGTTGAATCGGAGCGATCTTTCGGGACAAAAAAATGAGATTCTTGGCCTTTTTGACTTCGTCTGTATATAATATGGGTGAGATATTTTCATGTGGACTTTTTGGAAAGGCGAAGAAAATGACTAGGAAAAGCGGACACACGTTGATGGTGGGACTTCTTCTTGTTTGGCGAATGTGGGCGGGAAGCAGTTCGGTGATAGCGGGGCCTTTTGCGGGAGGGACCGGCCAGGTTGATGATCCCTACCAGATCGCCACCGCCGAGCAACTGATCTCTATCAAGAGCGACCCCAATCTCCTGGACAAGCACTTCATCCTGACGGCGGACATTGATTTGAGCCCGGAGCTGCCGGAGGGAAGGGTCTTCGACGAGGCATTGATTGGCCACACCGAGGAGTATGCTTTCAGGGGACACTTTGACGGTGACGGGCACGTCATACGGAACATGACCATCCAGGCTCCGGAAGTAAGATCCGTGGGCTTGTTTGGGTGGATTGACAGTGCAACGATAGTGAGTATTGGAGTGGAGGATTGTCGTGTCCAGGCCAAGTCAGCTGTCGGCGGACTCGTCGGGCGAAGCGATGGCTGCACGATTACGTCGAGCTATGCCAAGGGGTCCGTCTCGGGCGAATCGCATGTCGGCGGACTCATAGGCAGAAGCTCCAACGATGTAGTGAGTTCATGTTATGCACTGGGTTCCGTCATGGGAGGAAACCGTGTTGGCGGGCTTCAAGGAGATAACTACTGGGGCACGGTTATTACCAGCTACGCCCGTTGTAGCGTAACAGGAGACGACTATTTTGTCGGAGGGCTGATCGGCGGTGGCTACGAGCATACCGCATATCTGAGTACCTGGGACGTCGACGTCAGCGGCTTGAGCACAAGCTTTGGCGGCGAGGGAAAATCTTCGCAAGACATGATGTCGGCGGCCACCTATCGTGGCTGGGGAGAAGGTGCCCAATGGACACTGAACGAGGGCGTGGATACACCACGCCTGGTCTGGGAGAATCAGCCCGGTCAGCTCCTTGTCGAGCCGGCAAACTTCTATGGAGGCGGTACGGGGCAACCGGAGGATCCCTATCAGATCTGGACGGCCCAACAGATGCTGAGCATCGGCTATTGCCCTGCGGATTTCCACAAGTCTTTTGCGCTGATGGCCGACATCGATTTTGGGGAAATAGACCCCAATGCGGTCGTTCCCATCGGGACACTGGGGCTGCCTTTCACCGGCGCCTTCGATGGCCGAGGACATACCATCCGGAACATGCATCTTCCCCTGGCGGGATCGAATTATGCAGGCCTGTTTGGCTATATCGGCTCGGCAGAGGAGGACCCCAATAGCCCTGTTGGAGAGGTAAGGGATCTGCATCTGGAGGCGGTTACCGTTTGGGGAGACCGCAATGTCGGCGGATTGGTCGGATTGAACCAGGGACGCATCGTATCCTGTTCCGTATCCGGCAACGTTTCGGGCGATGATTATGTTGGCGGTCTTGCGGGACTCAACGATCGCGGAGCTATCACATCGAGCTATGCCGATTGCCACGTGGATGGGACGGCCCAGATCGGTGGCTTGGTGGGGGGCAACGGTGTCGGCAACATCGTCTCAAGTTATGCCGCTGGCAGCGTGAACGGGGAACTACAAGTCGGAGGCTTCGTGGGGCGTAACCTCGAAGGAGCGATCGTCACCTGCTACGCAACGGCGCACGTCATCGCAGAGTCCTACGCCGGGGGTCTGGTCGCCGACAATGAAAAGGGCGCAGTTTACCTGAGTTACTGGGATATCGACACGAGCGGTACG
>JAFGCA010000102.1 GCA_016932895.1 Sedimentisphaerales bacterium
AAGGCCGGCCCGTTCTTCCTGTACCTGGCCGTGACGCTGCCGCACGCCAACAACGAAGGCGGCAAGAGTGGCATGGAGGTGCCCGACTATGGCATCTACGCCGACAAGGACTGGCCCGAGGCCCAGAAGGGTCTGGCGGCCATGATTACCCGGCTGGATCGGGGAGTAGGACGGGTCCTGCAGACGCTCAAGGATCTCGGCATCGACGAGAACACGGCCGTCTTCTTTGCCAGCGACAACGGCCCGCACCGCGAAGGCGGCTCGGACCCCGATTTCTTCGATAGCAACGGTCCCCTGCGCGGCATCAAGCGGGACCTGTACGAAGGCGGCATCCGCGTGCCCCTGATCGCCCGCTGGCCCGGCCGGATCGAAGCCGGCGCCGTCACCGGCCACGTCTCGGCCTTCTGGGACTTCTTCCCCACGTTCGTCGTCCTGACGGGCGGCAAAGCCCCAGAGCAGACCGACGGCCTGTGCCTGATGCCCACGCTGCTCGGTCTCCCCGGCAAGCAGAAACAGCACAAGTTCCTCTACTGGGAATTCCACGAGCGAGGCTCGGCCCAGGCGGTCCGATTCGGACGCTGGAAAGCCGTCCGCCTGCCCGGGAAGGCCATCGAACTATACGACCTCCGAACCGATCCCGGCGAGACCACCGACGTGGCCGCCGGCCGTCCGGAGATCGTGGCCAAAGCTGGGGAGTACCTGTCGAACGCCCGGACCGAATCCGAGTTCTGGCCGCTCAAGGGCTGAGGCAGGGATTTCAACGGGACTACAGATCGGGCGACAGCGGTAGGGTGTGCTCCGCACACCATCTTCAAAACGTGCGGCAGAGCGGTGTGCAGAGCACGCCCTACCGCTGACGCTCAGGCGAGACAATCCGCAGCACCGCAGAAGCCATCCGACAATCGACCGCCGACCGGTTGACATCGGCGGATTCCGCCCGTATGATGGCAACGTTGACAGTTGAGGTACGTCGCCACAACGAAAACGCCTTTCCGAATACTTTGCATGCTGACCGGGCCAACGACTGGTTGGAGTTCGGGTTCAGCAAGGCAGGTAGGGTGGGCTCTTAGCCCACGCGTCCGGGTCTGGGTCAGAGTGAAAATTGTTGTTTGTATTCCTGCTCGTTACGCATCCACACGATTCCCCGCGAAGGTTCTCGCTCGAGATACGGGCAAGTACCTCATCCAGCACACGTGGGAGCAGGCCCGCAAGGCAAAACTGCCCGAGCGGGTGGTGATCGCCGCAGACGATGAGAAGATCGTCCAGGCCGCCCGGGAGTTCGGGGCCGAGTGCGTCCTGACCTCCCCCAAACATAACAGCGGCACGGATAGAATCGCCGAGGCCCTCGGCCGGTCCGACGCAGATATTGTCGTCAACGTCCAGGGCGACGAGCCGCGGATCGATCCGGACCACATCGACTACCTCGCCCGCCTGATGCTCGATCACCCGGATGCGCCGATGGCCACGCTGGCCGCCCCCTTCGCCCGCCGCGAACGAATCGCCGACCCGAACGTGGTGAAGGTGGTGGTTTCGCCGCCCGTCGCTCGTCGCTCGTCGCTCGATGCCGGGCAGGCACGGGGGCCTGCCCCTACACACAACGCACAACGCACGACGTACGACGCCTCCCGAGCCATCTACTTCTCCCGTTCGGTGATTCCCTACGACCGGGACCACGCGGGCGTGGGCGACGTGGGGCATTATCTGCGTCATATCGGGATTTACGCCTATCGCCGGGAGTTCCTGTTACGGATCACTGCGTTGCCGCAGACGCCCTTGGAGAAGCTCGAAAAGCTCGAGCAGCTCCGCGCCCTCGAGCACGGCTACACGATCCTCGTCGGCCGGGTCGAACGGACCCACGAAGGCATCGACACGCCCGAGCAATACGCGGCGTTTGTCCGGCGTTGTGGAGGCCAGCGATGAAGGTCGAACCGTCTGGCAACCTCACAAAAGGTACTTCTTGGCTTGCCTGGTTCGACCTCCTTGGGTTCAAGGAGAAGACGCACATCTATGCTGACCGGCAATACGGGAACGGCATTGATGGCCTAAGCATACTGGCTGGCGAGTATATCGAGAAGGCTCTCGGTGCTATCGAGGAAGAACTCTCATACCAAAAGCGGTTTCAGCGTGCACCACTATATCATGCCCACTTTTCCGACACATTTGTCCTGTATGCGCCGGGTGATTCCCGCAATTCCTTTCTAACCATGGATTCTGCCGCAGGCACCTTTTTCACCAAGATGGTATATGCCAACATGCCGTTGCGAGGCGCTTTGACATGGGGAAGATTCTACGTTGACAGGCCCAGGGATATTCTTATGGGTCCAGCTCTCATAAAGGCATATGAATATGCTGAAAAGCAAGACTGGATTGGATATGCATTGACACCGCAGGCAGTTGAGAGATTATCCAAAGTGGAACCTCCCATCAAGCTGCCGTGCTGTACATACGCAGAGTGGGAGGTGCCTGTCAAGACCACGGGGTCTTCACCTGGCGACAAGAAAGACGAGCCGCTTCGCTTTGCCTTTCGCATAAGCCAATACCCTGAAACTGCCAGGTGCATTCAC
>JAFGCA010000103.1 GCA_016932895.1 Sedimentisphaerales bacterium
CCGCGCCACTGCGGCCAGCCCGGCTCCGGCGACGAGATAAGTCCCTCGGCACGCGCGACGCCCGTGAAGACCGGCAGCAAAAGGACAAACCGAACCGCTGACGAGGCCAATCGCTCGGATGCTTTCATGGCTGTGTGCCCTTCCCTGCTGCCAATGACGAAGATCGTTCACAACCGTACGTCGGCGAACTCGACGCGATCCCAACGTCCAGTTCGCGCAGAGGGATCATACGGCGCATCTGCGGCCGGTTCAACCGTGATTCCCGGCACGCGTGCCGGGCGAAGAGGATTGCGACGGGCTCCGGGCGGGAACGAATCCGGCTGTGGCGTGACAGACCGAGCCGCTAATAGAATGTCCCGCGCACAGGCCAAGGGGACGCGCTCGTGACGCGGGGACACCGACGCCTGTACGGGCCGGAGTCGCCCGGGCAAAATAAGAGGGCACTGCTCGGCAGGGTGCACCCCTTGTAGTCCCATGGGGCTACAAAACCGAACAGTGCCCGGTCCATCCGTGGACCTGTGTTGCGCTACACCATCCTTGGATTGCCGTTTTCATCGGGTGGTTCCATCCACCCGGCCGCATCCGTGCAGCGAAAGTCAATCGTACGTCGAGCGGATTTGACCCGACGCGTTTCTTCTGTCAGCGACGCTGGAAACAAACCGCCCCGCGATAATACCTGCCCCGATACCCTGCCACCTCATCTCCTCCAGCCCCCCTGCGCGCGTACCGGCAGCGCCAAGAATGTCTTCGAGGAAATGAGAGGAAAGGTACTCCGTAGTGCAAAGCCGAACCGATGCGGACCGCATCGCGTCCTGCAAATATGCCGTTCCCTGTCGGAACGTGCCGCCGTCTGTACGATCATTGCCATTCCGCCCCCTCCTGAGGTCGAATGCAATTTCCATTTGGCCCGTCCATGGGCAAGCCGCATCCTCCCGGCTTTTCACCACCCTCGGATCACGCTCGCGGCGCACCGTAAATAATCGCCCGATGCCCACCAGCGCCGTGCATTATAGTGCGATGAACCGTTTTGTCAATTAGGAAAATTACGTATTTTGCCCACACCCCGGCCCTCTCAAGCTTTAAACCACACTCTTTGCATCCAGAATAAAGGAGGCCTTTGCACGCCGGACAGAAATGTATACCGTGGTGCAAGCTTGACTTGCAGGAAGAACGGTCGCCCGTCCCGAGATGCGCGACGCGGCGTCCTGCAAGCAGACGTGGGCCCACACGAAAGCCAAGAAAAAGTTGCCGGCGCAAAAGAAAAACGCAATCCGCGTCCTCGCAACGGACTGCGCTTCTCCGGTCATGGTGTCATACATGCTCTTGGCCCGTTGTCACGGCGTCAAAGATGCCGCCGTCAACGGCCGCGTCTAATAGCGAATCTTGCCCCACACCCATTTGCGGAACTGGCGGATCTCTTCGAGACCCTCTTCTGTTGTGGGCCGGTACCCACCGCCGCCGTAATAGTCGCGGGTCTCCCGGGCGCGTTGAATCGTCTCTGTGGAACTCCACTTGAGATGGGTGACGTGGCCGTCGGCCCAGGAAACGGTGGTTCCGTCGCCGTGCCGCACAGGCGGATCGTCCCACCACTGATCTTGGTTGTAGTGCACGGCGAAGCTGTCCGGCGTCATCGCGCCTTCGTCGATGTAGACCATGCGCTGCGCCGCCGGCGGGCTGCCGATCTCACTGCGTCTCTTGACCCAGAGAACAGTGGTTCCATCCCGTGCACCCACGGCTGTCAGATGATTGGTGTTGCCATTTACGCTCGTACCGGGGCGAACCAAGCCATTCATGGCATCCACAATCGCATATGTGACAGCCTCATTGCGCCGTCCGGTCGGGCATTTGTAGCAGCCGTACTCGTTCGCTACGGGCCACAGGGCCCCCTCCCGGATGGCTTGCTTCTGCTGCTCTTCGGTCCTCCCGGTATTATCCACGTTGGGATTGTTCCAATTGTTGCCCCAGCCTCGACCGACCCAGGCGCGCTCGACAATGTTGCTGGCGCTGCCGTTCTCCGTACTCCCGCCCCCCGGCATGTAATGGAACCCCCCGGCCCCGTTGACGAGTTTGCCGTCGTTCTCATCGATGTACATCAGCCAGGCCAGCGTCAGGTTCTTGAGATTTCCATGGCAGACGGTGCGTTTGCCCTGCTCCTTGGCCCGCTGCAAGGCCGGCATCAGGATCGCCATCAGCACGGCAATGACCGCGATGACCACGAGCAGTTCGATGAGTGTAAAGGCGTGTTGCTTCAGTCGCATGGCTTCATCTCCTTATCCCTTTCGGGAACATGTCAGTTACCTACGGCTTCGTCGCAAAACTGAATCGCCACCGATACCCTTGGCGCCTTTATTCTACTAACTCGCCCCTGCCCAATGCAACCCCATTTCGAGAAATTACGCGTCCTGGGGCCAGCAAATGCGGATGTCGGGTCCGTCGGATAACCAACCGCAGACAGAACATGGCAAAAACATTTGCCTCGAACTGCTTATGGGCCCTGCTTTGTTTGCCGATAGATGACCGGGACGGTGTCAGGCTGCCCGTCCGATCGAGAACGACTCTGGAGGCCCGGTAAATGCTTACTGCTAAAGCGATTATGAACCCCCACGTAATTACCGTCCCCGAAGGTGAGGACATCTACGAGGCCATCCGCATCATGGTCCTGAACAATATTACGGGCCTGCCCGTGCTGCATGAAGATGGCTCGCTGGCCGGCATCGTAACAGAGAAGAATGCCCTGAGGCTGCTGTGCGACCCGGAAGAAACCCCCGGCAGCGTTTCGGACTATATGACCACGGACGTCATTTCCTTTGGCCCGGACGATCGTCTCAGCGATATCGCCGCCTGCTTCATGGCCCACTGCTTCCGGCGCGTTCCCATCCTTGAAGACGGCAAGCTTGTCGGAATCGTCAGCACCAAGGACGTCATCCGACGCATCGCCGACCTCAAGAACGAAGAGGAAATTCTGAACTCGGACAGTCTCCTCGAAATCATGTATTGAGACCCCGGCAAGCCCCACGAAACAAAAACGAAGCACGTCGCCAGAGGCCTGCCAATCGGCTTTTTCCTCTTGTGCCGTGTGTCTACCTGCTATAATGCAACGGTGGTGGTCCGGCCGAAATGGGGATGGTATTTCGTTGGAGGTGCTTCCGTGGGACGCAGGCACAGAGGGTTCACACTGATCGAGCTGCTGGTGGTGATTGCGATCATCGCGTTGCTGATGGGGATTTTGCTACCGGCGCTGAGCCGGGTCCGTAAGCAGGCCCGGACGGTGTATTGTCTCAACAGCCTGAGACAGTTGGGCCTGACGATGTATGCCTACGCCCAGTCCAACGACGACTTCATCCCGCGGGCCCTCGATCACGAAGTAAAGTGGATCCTCGCCTTCATGCCTTATCTTGGCACGAAGTACCAGAAAGCCACGGACTATCGCGAGGTAGACGTGTACCAGTGTCCCTCGTTTCCCCGCAACGGCGCCGGGCGAGGCGGACATCCCAACGCCGAGCAGACGGTGGACTACGTCATCAACGCCTGGGACATGGACAATCCGGGCCTGGCAAGCGGCAACCAGGGAAACCAGAAGGACGAACCCACGAAGCTCAGCAGCATCCGACAGCCGGGCGAGCGCATCTACCTGGCCGACAACGAAGCGGGGAACTGGCGGCCCGTCATTACGGACGAAGATGAATTGAACGTCGCCTCCCGGTTCAACCTGCTGGACGTCTGGTCGGCGACGCACCTGCCGGCCTCGGATCAGACCTCGACGGGCAGCAATCTCGTCCGCCGCGTCGCCCAGGACCGCCACCGCAACAAAGGCTGCAACAACCTATTCTTCGACGGACACTCCGACTGGCTTTCCCAAGACGGCAACACGACCCTCTACTGGTGCGGTATCGAACTGCGCTGACGATGCTATTTCACAAAGCCGAGCTTGTCGGGGATCCACATGGAGATCTGCGGGACGAACGTGCAGATCAGCAGGGCCACGATCATGGCGACGAAGAAGGGCAGGATGTGACGCATGACTTTGGTCACGGTCGTGCCGGCGATACCACAGCCTAAGAACAGGCACGTCCCAACCGGCGGTGTGCACAGCCCGATGCACAGATTCATGATCATGATAATGCCGAAATGAAGCGGGTGCAGGCCGAGCTTCTGCACGATGGGCAGAAAGATCGGCGTGAAAATCAGAATCGCCGGTGTCATGTCCATGAACGTCCCGACGACGAGCAGGATCGCGTTGATCAGCAGCAGCAGGACCACCTTGTTGTCGGTCAGACCGACCAGGGCGGCGCTGATGTTCTGGGGAACGTTCTCCGAGGCCAGCACCCAGGACATGGCCATGCTCGTGCCGATCAGCAGAAAGACCACCGAAGTGGTCACGCCACACTGCAGCAGAATTCCCGGAAGGTCTTTGACCTTCACTTCGCGATACACTACGACAGCCAGGAAGAACGAATACAGCACCGCCACCGCCGAGGCCTCCGTTGGGGTGAACCAACCCAGCAGAATGCCGCCGATGACGATGAAGACCAACAGCATCGCGGGAATGGCCCGCAGCAGGCGAATGGCGCCCTCCCAGAACGGAAACGTCTCGCCCTGGCCGTACTTGTGCCGGGCTGAGATGATGCCGCTGACGAAAAGCAGTCCCACGCCCACGAGGAATCCGGGCAGAAAACCCGCCATGAAGATGGCGGCGATGGAAACGAATCCGCCGGTGGCCAGAGAGTAGACGATCATCACGTTGCTGGGCGGAATCAGCAGGCCGGTCGTGGCCGCGGTAATCGTCACCGACGCGTTGAAGTCCCGGTCGTAGCCCATCTTGTTCATCAGCGGGACCATAAAGCCGCCGACCGAGGAGACCGCGGCAGTGGCCGAGCCTGAAATCGCCCCGAAGAACATGCAGGTCACGACGTTGACGAACGCCAGGCCGCCCCGAAACCGCCCCACAAGGACGTTGGCAAAATCGATGAGCCGTCGGGCGATGCCGCCGTGGCCCATGAGCTGGCCCGACAAAATGAAAAACGGAATCGCCAGCAGCGCGAAGCTGTCGATCCCCGTGGCGATCTTGTGCGCCACCGCCACAAACGCAGGCATGTCGCCCATCGCCAGGAACGCCAGCACGGTCGCCAGACCCATACAAAACGCCACCGGGACGTTGAGCAGCAACAACAGCACGAAACTCGCAACCAGCACCAGAACCGGCAAGTCCACTCAATCGCCCTTTCGCTGCAAATCAGATCGTTTCCGAAACAGAATCAATCGATGCCCGCATCGGCCACCGTGACGTTCGCGTGGCCCTCGACCTTGCCCCGGGCCAACTCGCGCAGCCTCTCGGCCAGACCGATGACGGCGTAAAGCGTTAGAAAGAAGCCGCTGATCGGGATGGCCAGGTACACGTAGCCCACCTTGACACGCAGGGCCGGCGATTCCTGCCCCAACGCCAGCGTGCTGGCGACCAGACTGCCGCCGCCGACCACCATCACGAAGAACGAGAACGCCGATACGCACAGGAAGACGAAAACTTCCGTGTAGAGCCGCCGTCGCGGAGACAGCTTGCCCACGAAATAATCGATGCCGAGATGGGCCCCGCGATTCAGCGCAACCGCCGCCCCCAACAGCGAAACCCAGATCAACATGAAAACCGCCAGCTCTTCCGTCCAGGTGCTCGGGTCGTTCAGAATGAACCGGGTGAACACCTGCCACAGGACGTCGAGGACGAGCACGGCCACGACGATCATGACCAGCACCTCCAGCGAACGATCCAGCACCTTCTTGAGGCCTTTGAGGAAGGTCATTTCACCTCCTGGATTCTCTCGATGAGCGCTCCGATCTCCATCATCTCCTCGACGTCGCTGCCCTGGAACTCCTCCCAGATCGGCCTCACCGACGCGCGGAACAGCTCCTTGTCCGGACGAATGATCTTCACACCCTCTTCCTGCACGGTCGCCAGATCGGCGGCCTCGGCCTCGGCCCAGATCTTCCGCTGATACGCGACGGATTCGTCCACCGCCGCTTGCAGGATGCGCTGCTGATCGGCCGTGAGCGAGTCCCACACACGCGTGCTGATGACCAGGATATCGGGCAACCGCGTGTGCTCGTCCAGCGTGTAATACTTGCAGACCTCGTAGTGTCGCGACGTCCGCAGCGAGGGCGGATTGTTCTCGGCCCCGTCCACCACGCCCTGGTCCAGCGAGGTGTAGAGCTCGCCCCAGGGCACCGGCGTCGGCGAGCCTCTCATGGCCTCGACCATCTTCATGGACATGATGCTGTTCTGGACGCGGATCTTCATGCCTACGAGGTCGGCCGGCGCGTGGATTTCGCGCTTTGCGTAGAAGCTGCGGGCCCCTGCGTCGTACCAGCACAACCCGCGGAGCCGCTTAGACTCGCCCGCTAAGAGAAGCTCGGTGCCGATGGGTCCCTCGAGGACCTTCCAGAAGTGCTCGGCGTCGCGAAACAGGTACGGAACGCCGAAGATCTTCATCTTCGAGACGAATCCCTCCATCGGCGCGCTGGAGGTCTTGGTCATCGCCAAATAGCCGAGCTGCAAGGCCTCGATGCACTCCTTCTCATTGCCGAGCTGCTCGTTGGGAAAGACCTCGACCCGCATGCGGCCGGTGGATTTTTCCCGCACCTTCTCGGCCATGAACACCATTGCCTTGTGCACCGGATGCGTGATGTCCAGGCCATGGCCCAGCTTCAGAACTACTTCCGGCTTATCCGCCGCCGTCGCGCTGCCGGCCGCCACGGCAGCCAGCCCGAGGCCCCATAGAAGATATCTGCAACAGATCGCGCTCATTGGCCTGTACGTTTCTCCTCTCCGGATCCCAAGTGCCGGGCAACCGCTTCACAACGCCGCGCTACCTCCCGCCCTTCGGCGCCGCCGTGCCCCACAGGATTATGTCGTCGATATTGCCCGTATCGTCGAACGAGCCGAACCCGACGCCGCCGGCAACGAAAGTCTTGTCCACCGTCCGCATGATGGGTTTGTCCATGTCGTCGTAGTAGACCTCGATCGTGCCGGTTGACGTGTTGCGCACGACACGGACGTCGTGATAGCCCGTGCCCCAGTCGGTGCCGTCGGTCCGCTCCTCGGCGATGGAGACGCGCGGCTCGCCGTTGACCAGGAAGATGGAATTGGCGTGCGGGTCGGCCTTGGTCGCGATATGAACGTAATAGAAATGCGACGGGTCCTGATACCCGAAGAACACGCACATGTCGCGATGCCCGTACTCCTTGCCCGTCTGCTTCATCTTCGCCTGGAGCACGAAATCGGTAACGCTCAGGTCGTGGACGCGCGCCATGTTGTACGGGGACCGCACGGGCGGCTCGTACTGACTTCGCTGATACTGGGAATAGACGTGGTTGCGGTTCTCGGCGACGACCTTCCAAGCGTTCGGATCTGTCTGCGTCCAGCGTCCCGCCGTGCTCTCGAAATCCTCAAAGAACACCAGCGGCAGGTCCTTCATCGTCGCGGCCATCGCCTCCGGCGCCTTGAGCTCCCGGATGCGGATATTGCGGAAGCGGTAGATCTTGCCCGTTTCCCCGTGATGCTGGACGGCGATATAGCCCTCGCGGTCCGTCGTGTCCACGTAATCGGTCGTCAGGACGTCGTTGACGTAAATGCGCAGGCTCGGACCGACGCAATGGATGCGGTAGCGGTTCCAGCCGTCCCGTTTGAACGCCCCCCTGGTCTTTGCAACGAAGGCTTTCGCCGCAGCGTCGTCACCCTGGGCCGGATGCAGCCACCCGCGCCGCCCCTCGTCGTACAGGCCTCCCGACCACTGCCGCTCGGACGGATCGACCTCCGCCTGGTAGCCCCAGACCTTGTTCGGCTTCTGGTGACAGCGGAACATAAAGCCGGAATTCGACTTGCCCTCCGGCATCTTGACTTCCGCCTCGAAAATGAAGTCACGATACGTCCTGGCCGTCAGCAGAAAGAACTTCTTATCCGCCTGAAGATGGATCTCGCCGTCCTCAACCCACGCCTTGCCCCAGTCGTAGGGATTCGTCCATCCATTCAGGCTCTCGCCGTCGAAGAGCGTTGTCCAGCGCCCCGCTCCGCCGCTGGCAGTTACCGCCCCGCACAAACCCAGCGACACCAGCACGCACACACCGGCAACCCCACACCCTCGCAAACCGCCTCGCCGATCCAATGCAATCATCCTGCTTCTCCTTTGCACCTGATAAATGGTTCTGCCTAATGACCCGCCCCCAAAATAACCACACCAGGGCGATTTGTACACCCTTCGGTCGATCTGGGCGTCAAAGCGTCGTGCGGCATCTCCGTCATAGGCCCTGGCAGCCAATTCTCCCTGGCGGCCTGCGGCACAGCCACCGATACCGGCAACACCAATGTCATCAATCACAACCGGTCTACCGGTCTCGTTTCCCCCCTTTTTCTATTGCAGACGACGACGCAAAGCAGTATTATCGGTAATGGTGACTGATTGTGTGGAGCAAATGATATCACCGACGCAAGTGGTGGAAATAACGGGCGTTTCGACGGGCAGAGAGGCGGAAGGGGTGAATCCCGGACCAAACCTCTCATAAGATCGGAGGATCTTCTCAAACCATGTTCTCAGCAGGACCCGGGTCGGCGGTCGCAAAGGGACAATCGCGGGCGGCCTCCTCGGATGCCGTTGCCTCAGCCCGTGGTAACGCAGCCGGCTTGAGAGGCTGCGGCGTAAGACTATTTGCATAGGCGTTTGTTTGTCGTGCTTTCAGGAGGTTCATTTACGGAAGGAGGTGATCGGCGATTCTCATTGTTTTCTGTGTACTGCGTAGTCAGGCATCCCGGCGGTCGTCTCCGTAAATCGTATCGCCCCGGGAGAGCCGGTCAGGGGCAAGAGTGTATCGGCAAATTCATAACACAGCCACGGTCATGATTGCCGTCAACCAGGCTGGATACCTCGAGCCAGATAGCTTTCGACAACAGGCAAACTGGAGGACTTACCATGTCTACACACAACACCCTCATCGTGTTGGCCTTCGCCGCCATGGCGATGGCCACTTCGGCAAGCGCCGGGACCATCAGCTATGTCGGAATCACCGGCGACGCTGATTGCGGCATCAGTGCCGACAACATCTACACCCACACATTGGACTTCGGAACCGGCACGCCGGGCGCCTTGATCAATGGGGTCCAGTTCGATGCCTACAACGCCGCGGCCAACGGCACGTTGAACTTCAACCGGACGGCGGTCTCGGGAACTCTCAACGACCACGCCGGCAACGGCAATCACAACGTCACAGGCAACCTGGTGAACCTGATGACGGACATGTATTATAACGGCAATAATGCCGTTGGCGGCGTCACGACGTGGACGCTCAGCGGGCTCACCGCGGGGCAGACCTACCAGACCCGGATCTACACGCGCATGTGGGGACCGGATGACAATCGCAATGTGACCTTCGTGTTCGATCCTGATGGCGCCGGTCCCATCTCTGACGCCACCGAGAAGATCAGCCAGGACAACGCGACATCCGTGGGATTCGCCAATGGCAACGATGCCTATTACATCAACTACCAGTTCAAAGCCGTCGCAGGCGAGGATCTGGTCATCACCCTGACGCAGGATAACTTAAACTACTCCTGGCACCTCTATGGCCTGACAAACCAGGAGTTCTCTCCGGAAGCGGCCTTTTCTCCTGTTCCGGCAGATGAAGCGACCGATGTCTTTCGTGACACGCTGTTGAGCTGGAGCGCAAGCCCGTACGCGGCGACCCATGACGTCTATTTCGGCGAATCGTACGACGACGTCAGCGTCGCCAACGCAGACAACGATCTCGGGGTGCTGCTGAGCCCGGGCCAGACGGCCACCACCTTCGATCCGGAGCGTCTGGAATTGGGCCAGACCTATTACTGGCGGATCGACGAAGTCAACTCCGCACCCGATTTCACGGTCTTCCCGGGCAAAGTCTGGAGCTTCACCGTCGAACCCGTGGCATACGCTGTTGAAGACGTTTCCGTGACGTACTCCGGCCTGAGTTTGCCGGAATCGGGCCCCGAAAACACGATCAACGGCTCCGGCCTCAACGACGACGACCAGCATTC